>CBDUZY010000006.1:0-16657 GCA_965371825.1 uncultured bacterium | reverse complement strand
TATCGGCCCAGGAGCGGTACGACGCCCTCCGGAACGTAACCCCGGAGCAGCCCTGTCCATACCTTCCCGGCATGCTCGCCCGAAACGAGGCGTACCTGGCTGACGGACTCGATGCTTTATTCTACCAGCGATTGCTGTCGCGCGGGTTTCGTCGTAGCGGCCGCGTCGTTTACAGGCCCCGCTGCAGGCGATGCAAGGAATGTCGCCAGCTTCGAATCCCGGTGAACAAGTTCAAGCCGACACGCTCGCTGCGCCGTGTCAGCCGACGTAACGCGGATGTGACCGTCGAGGTCGACCAGCCCGCGCCGACCGACGAGAAGTTCGACATCTACCGCAGGTATCTGGACTCCCAGCACGATGATTCGATGGAACGGACTTACGAATCGTTTCGCGAGTTCCTCTACGATTCGCCGATTGCCGGGCTCGAGTTTCGCTATCGCCTCGGTGACCGCCTGATCGGTGTAAGCGTGACGGATCGAAGCGCGGACGGGCTCAGCAGCGTTTACATGTACTTTGCCCCGGAGTTCGCCTCGCGAAGCCCGGGCACGTTCTCCGTCCTGTGGGAGGTCGAGCACTGTCGAACCGAAGGGCTCGCCTTCTATTACCTGGGTTACTACGTAGCCGGAAGCAGGACGATGGCGTATAAGGCACGCTTCCGGCCCAGCGAAATCCTCGTTGCCGACGATCGTTGGGTGTCCCTTCCGGAGTAGTCGACGCAGGTGCCAACCACCTCCCGCGCAAGCGGGGAACTTTCGCAGCGCTCCTTCGAGCGAATCCTCCTGATAAAGCCGAGCTCGCTCGGTGACGTGATCCATGCGCTCCCCGTGCTCTGCGGTTTGCGACGGCGCTACCCGGAGGCGCGCATAGACTGGCTCATCGGGACCGCGTTTGCCGAGCTTCTTGCCGGCCACAAGGACCTGGATGAATTGGTAATGTTCGACCGCCGGCGGTTTGGACGGCTGGCGAGTAATCCGCGCATCGCCGCCGAGTTCTTCCGCTTCGTTCGGGGCTTGCGGCGGAGACACTACGATCTCGTAGTCGATCTCCAAGGGTTATTCCGGACCGGCTTTCTGGCGTGGGCTACGGCCGCCGGAGTTCGGATCGGGTTTCACGACGCCCGCGAAGGCGCGGCCGTGTTTTACACTCATCGCTTGCACGTCGAGGACAAAGACTCTCACGCCGTCGACAAGAACTGCAAGGTTGGCGAGATGCTCGGATTCGCCTCCGACCCGGTCGAATTCAACTTACCGATTAGCGACGTTGCCCGCTCTGATGTTCGCAGCCTGTTGAGCGAGAGAGGTGTTGGTGACGGAACCACGTTGGTTGCGGTTGTTCCCGGTGCGCGGTGGGAGACCAAAGTCTGGCCGGTAGATCGATTCTCCCGGGCGATCGACGACCTTCATGCGGATGGTCCGGTCCGGTGCATTCTCCTCGGCGGACGGGATGAAGTCGCACTGTGTCGTGAAATCGTCGAGTGCTGCGAGTCGAAACCGATCGATCTATCCGGTCAAACCGATCTACCGAGGTTAGCCGCCGCGGTGGAGTTGGCGGATGTCGTTCTTTGCCACGATTCAGGTGTGATGCACGTTGCCGCGGCTCTGGGCAAGCCGCTGGTGTGCCTGGTCGGGCCGACGAACCCGTCGCGTACCGGGCCATATCGACGCCTCGGGGACGTGGTCCGGATCGACCTGGACTGCGCGCCCTGTTACCTGCGACGCCTGCCCCAGTGTCCGCACGAACATCGTTGTATGAAGGGTCTGTCCGTAGAGGTTGTGGTTGGTGCTGTGAAGAGCGCGGTCACCCGCCGGCGATGACGCGTGGGTGTGGCTGATTCGGTCGGTCGCGGCGTCGGACTGGGACTGACAAATCGGTGGTGAGTCCCCTTTCAGTGTCTGATGACATGACCGTCAGGAGCCGTTAAACTAGCGGTTCTGCGCTGCGGCGTACGTCCACAGGATTGGCAGACCGACGCAGGGGGTTACAGGGCATTGGCCAGATATTTGCTACGGGCGCGCAGGTTGCTGACGCACAACATTCTGCACGCCGACGACACTCCCCATTCGCTCGCCCTTGGCGTGGCAATCGCCACGTTCGTCGGTTTCCTTCCCATCATGGGCATTCAGACCATCGTGGCGGTAGCGATCGCGGCGTTGTTTCGGGCGAACAAGGCCGTCTGCGTGCCGGTCGTTTGGATCAGCAACCCTCTCACTGCCGTTCCGATCTATGGCGGATGTGTGGCGCTGGGCCATTTCGTGTTGGGTTTGGGGGCATCCGAGGCAACCGTGGCCCTGACGCAGCTCACTCCGCCGGAGCAGACCGCCTCGTGGCTCGAGGTCGCGTTCTGGTCGAACTTGTTCTCACACATGATGGGGATGGGGGAGGAACTGTGGGTCGGATGCGGCATCGTGGCCGTTGTCGCAGCGCTGCTCTCCTATCCCGCGGCGAGATGGACCGTCTCGGCGTACCGCGAGCATCGACGCCGGCGAATCCTGCGCCGTAATCTTCTCCGTGCCGGGAACGCCCCGCTACGGGCGGCGGGAGAGCGAGAGGCTGTGTGAAACGCTGCTACGCGCCTTTCCGGGTCACGTCTTAACGCGATCCAGCAGCACCATCGCAAGAGTTCCGAAGACGAAGATCGGTATCCAGGTAGGCAGCGGCGAGACGGTCTCCGGACGGATGCTCTGCGCAATGAAGGTTACGACGTAACACAGGCCGCACACGGCCATGCACTTGCCGGAATCACTCATTACGTTCGCGGGCGAACGGTCCAGGAAGAACGGTATGCCGAGCAAGAGCAAGAGCAGGCTTACGATCGGCGCCGCGATTCGAGTGTGCCGCGTCCGGATTATCGAAGCGCGATCCGCCGTACCGGACCGCTCGAGTTCGCCCAGTTGGGCAAGGCTGAGGAAACGAATCCACCCGCCCGATTGACGTAGCTGGATCGCCTCGGGGCTCAGGTCACTTTCGTAGAAGGTCGGGAACGTGCGAATCTCGCTCTCACGGGGGCCCAGTCCGGCATCACTGACGATCCTCCGAGAAGTCATACGACCTCGCTCCAACAGCCAACGACCAAGAGGGCGCCCCCCGGAGGGCGGATCCCACGTGGCCCGGTCGGCTTCCAGCGTTTGCACGATCGATCCGCTCTCGTCTCTGACGAGCACGAGCAACCGCTGTAGGTCACGCGTCGTCGGGTGAAACCGCCCGGCGGAGAGCAAGGCCCCGCCCCGATCGCGCAAGAAGAGCACCTCGTACGCGTGCTTCCCGTCGGCGTCGTCATGTTTCCGAGAGAGCTTGTGGGCGACGGACGGGATGAGCCATTCCGTGTCGATGACCAGAAGACCCGAGACCACTACGCCGAAGAACAGCACCGGCCGGGCGATGCGATACAGGCTCACGCCGGATGCCAGAATGGCCGTCATTTCGTTCAGCTTGCGCATCCGCGTGAGGACGGCGGCGCAGGCGAACAGCGTGATCACGCCCGAAAGCTGCGCGAAGTAGAGAAACAGGTTCGGGGCATAGTAATCGACGATGTTGCCGAGCACGGTTAGAGCGGGGTATCCCTGCTCGGTGAACTCGTCCATGTTTACGAACATGTCCAGGACGATGTACAGGCTGAGCATCACTCCCAGACCGATCAAGTAGTTGAGCAGCAGGGAGCGAAGCAGGTATCGGTCGAGAACCGTCAGCATACGTCGAGCGTTCCGATTAGCGTCGAACCACGCGAGTCAACGTCCACAGGTCCAAAAGGGCGACGGCCGTAATACCCGCCCATATCAGAAGCAGTCCCACGAGGTGGGTCGGCGCGTTCTGGGCCATCTGCTTACCCATCACGATGGTCACGATCACGATGAGCGACGGCACGAAGCTGATGCCGAACGCCACCATCACGTGCGACCCACGAAAGACAATCCCCAGCGCCGCGCCGAGAATCACCAGTACGAACACACTTACACTGAATGCGGTCCGCTGGTGAAAGGTCGCCGCGATCTCACGCACCGTTGCAAGGCGCGTCTCTATGGCCTCGGCTCTCTTCTCGGTAACCGGGTCACCCTCCGGATCGACGCTGGTCGTGTCGCCGGCGAGCAGCTCGTCGTCAGAGAGTCCTTCGATCCTCGCCACCAGCTCAGGAGGCAACGACACCGGGCCGAGAACATCCTTGGTTTTGCTGATTGTCGTATCGCTGTCGCGGGCCTCGACATCATAAACCTCGATCTGTATTCCACTCTCCCGCAGGGAATCTCCGCGCGTGGTCTCGACGTTCGCGCGAGCCGCCGTGTACGTTCGCCGCCGGCTTTGGCGCTGCTCGTCGATGGTCACATCGGTCAACTCGATGCCGCGATCACGGGGAACGAGCCCGACCTCTTTCGCCCTTATCGTGAAGTGCACATGATCATCCGCGAGCGTCAGCTCTTTGTCGCGGCGAACGTCATGCCAGAGCATGTCACAGACCGCGCCGCGGGCGACAGCGATCCGCAGGCTCGTCATGGCCTGGGCCACCTCCAGCCAGTCCTCCGGATTCGCCCAGCAGTGAATCAGTTCGCTCAGGTTCAAGAACTTGATCTCCTCGGGAACGAGGTGGGGCACCTCGTTGCCCGGGAGCGCTTGCTCCGCGAGGTCGACGAATCTACCCGCGCGGCGATCGAAAAAGCTCAAGCCCGTCAGCGAGCCCGATACGCGCGTGGTCGATCCCGATCGCTCGAAGCGGGCGTGCAGACCCTCCGCCGTGCCGAAGCGCACCCATTCATCACCGTCGACCTCGACGAAAGCGATGTGGCGAAGTGATACGCTCTCGTTGTCCAGTTGGTCGATGATGCTGTCGTCGGCGTGGATTCGGTACCTGCCTCCGAGCGTGATTCCCTGGGGTCGCTTCAGTCGCTGCGTAACAAGCACGCCCAGGTCCGCTCTGAAGAACTCATTGAGGTTGCGCACCATCCCGGGAATCAGGAAGTTGATGAGAACGAACGTAACGAGTGCGGAGAGGAGGCTGAGCACGAGCGTCGGCAAGAACAGGACGTGAAGGTTGATGCCGCCGCTGCGACAGGCCACGAACTCGTTGTCGGCGCTCAACCGGCCATAGGTCGCCGCAGCGCTGAAGAGGGCGGCGATGGGGAGTGTCAAGGCGGCTGCCACCGGGACCACAAGCCCCAGCAGTCGAGCGAACTGGCCGGGCGTCACTTCGCCCAGCTCGACCATTTCGAGCAGCCCGCCGCCGAGGCTCAAGACAGCCGTAAGCGCGGCGGCCGTCAGAAGGAACGTCTTGCCCATCTCTCGGAAAATGTAGCGCTGCAGTGTCCAGGGAAAGACCATTGGCGGCGAGCCCGGTAAGTTCGGTGTCGACGATTGTTCCGCGCCGCTCCCGCGCGAGCGATCGGAACCTCCAGTCGGGTCCAAGAGCGCCGGTCAAGCAAACCGGCGGCCCACTTGGGCGATTGAAGATCGTACGGGTTGGCCGGCCCTTTGCAACCGGTACGCGTACATCGAACCGAAGGTGCGCAAAAGTCTGTCCGCGGGGCGGCCAAACAGCCGATATCGGGGTCGGCGGATGATGTCTGCGCACGCCGCGCGAACGTGTGGGCTGCTACGGAATGTTGACGCCCAATTACATAAAGAAGGTGCTCGCCCTCGACGAATTACTGCTCGCTGTCGAGCTAGCCCGGACCGGCGGGCGGACCGTCGTGCAGTGCCACGGTTGCTTCGACATCGTGCACCCCGGACACATCCGCTACCTCGAGTTCGCCAGGCAGCAGGGCGACATTCTCATAGTCTCGCTCACCGGCGACTCGGACGTCAACAAGGGCAATCAGCGGCCTTACATCCCACAGGAACTCCGCGCCGAGAACCTCGCAGCCTTGGTTGTCGTGGATTACGTGATCATCAACGACGCCCCGACCGCGGAACACGTTCTCTCGCGAATCAGGCCGGACGTGTACGTGAAAGGACGCGAGTACGAGGGGTCGACCGACCCGGGCTTCGTCGCGGAAAAGACCGTGGTCGAAGACAGCGGCGGACGGATGATCTTCTCCAGCGGGGAGATCGTCTTCAGTTCCACCGAGCTGATCGAGACGATGCCTTGCGTGTCCGAGGTTCAATTCCATCGGCTGAGTCGGATTTGCAGCGAGCAAGGGATTACCGCACATGGCCTGGAGGCCACGCTGGACCGCTTCCGTGACTTGCACGTGCTCGTCGTCGGTGATGTCGTGATCGATCGCTATGTCTTGTGCGACGCTCTGGGCGTTGCTAGCGAGGCGCCCATGATGAGTCTGGCCCATCGGGACGAACGGCGATTCGCGGGAGGGGCCGCCATCGTCGCTCGCCACGTCGCGGCCCTCGGCGGAAAGGCGTTCCTGCTCAGTGCCGGTGCAGGTGGTGACAATGACGACACACGGTTCGTTGCGGATGTGCTCGAAAGCGAAGGAGTACAATCGAATCTGATCGAAGCCCGCCCGGCCCTGGTCGAGAAGACGCGTTTTCTGGCGGAGGATCGCAAGCTCTTCAAGGTTGATCGCGGGCAGCGGATTCCGCTCGATTCGGTGGCCCAGCGTCGCGCCGCGCTGATTCTCGAGCAGCAGTCCAAGATCGTCGACGCGGTGATCCTCTGCGATTTCGGCTACGGAATGATTACCGGGTCGCTTCTGAACCGGGTACTTCCGACGCTTCGCCACAACGTCGGTACGCTCACGGCCGACGTCAGCGGCGGGCGAGCGAGCTTGCTCTGCTTCCGCAACATCGATTTTCTGTGTCCGACCGAGCGTGAGCTTCGGGCGATGCTCAACGACCACGACTCCGGCCTGTCGACGGTCGCCTGGGAGTTGCTGCGGAAGACCCAGGCAAGGCACATAGCCGTCACACTCGAGAGACGAGGGATGCTCGTGTTCGAGCGGCGAAGCCAGCGGCGCGACTCGCCGGATTGGGCGGCGCGATTGAGGAGTGAGCAACTGCCCCTCTTCTCTGACCACGTGGTCGACAACCTCGGTTGCGGCGACGCCCTGCTCGCTACCGCTACGCTGTCACTTGCCGCCGGGGCGAACTTGATGCAAGCCGCCTACCTGGGCAACGCAGCCGCCGCGCTCGAAGCCGCCTCCCTCGGGAACCACCCCGTCGAAGCCGACCGACTCCGCGAATGGCTGCGAACACGGCGCGAATTGGCCGCCACACCGGTCGTCGAACCGCCTGCGTCAGTTCCCGTATAGGCCGCCTTGTCGCGAGGCTGGCACTGATTCCCGGATGAGTAGATTGCGGGGCCGACTTTCCAGTCGATGCTACGTGTGGTCTCTCGCAGAGACCGCCGGCATCGTGTAGGCTTTCGCCGCTGTGGTGCTGTTTCGACGTATCGATTTCTTGACGTTTCGACTTTTTGACGTTTCGATTCTCTGACATTTCAACGTTTACAGGAATGGAGTTGTGATCATGGCCGGTGAGAGTGGATGGTACTACGTAAGGGACGGGAAGACGATTGGTCCGATGCCGCAGGAGGAGATGAAACAGGCGATTTCTGGTGGCGACGGTCCGCAGACGCTCGTATGGGGACCGGGCGTTCCCGAATGGACCGAGGCTCGCCACGTGGTCGCCCTCGGAGTCGGGCAGGCCAGACGGGCTGTCCCTCCACAGGCCCCGACCGGTCGCCGTGCCGACGAGATCGACTACGAGATCTTCGGTGACGACATGCAGTTCGTCGAGGTTACGCTCGACCCGGATGAGGTAGTGGTGGCTGAAGCCGGCGGAATGATGTACATGTCCGAAGGCATCCAGATGCAAACCGTCTTCGGCGACCCTAGCAAGGAGCAGGGGTTTCTCGGGAAGCTCTTCGACGCCGGTAAGCGGATGGTCACCGGCGAGTCGCTCTTTCTGACCACGTTCGGCGCAGTCGGTAACAAGCGCGAGCAGGTTTCCTTCGCCGCACCGTATCCCGGCAAGATCATCCCCATGCACCTCGACCAGATCGGCGGCGAGCTCATCTGCCAGAAGGACGCCTTCCTTTGTGCGGCCCGCGGCGTCCAGATCGGCATCGCTTTCCAGAAGAAGATCCTTGTGGGTCTGTTCGGCGGCGAGGGGTTCATCTTGCAGCGGCTCACCGGTGACGGCATCGCCTTCGTCCATGCCGGTGGCACGATCTATCGCAAGGAGCTCGAGGCGGGCGAGACGCTTCGCATGGACACCGGCTGCCTGGTCGCGATGCAACCCAGCGTCGACTACGACATCCAAATGACCGGCGGGATCAAGAACTCCGTCTTCGGGGGCGAGGGGCTCTTCCTGGCGACACTTCGTGGGCCTGGCACGGTCTGGATTCAATCGTTGCCCTTCACCCGACTTGCCGGTCGGGTCCTGGCCAACATCGGACCGCGCGGCAAAGGCGAGGGCTCGGTTCTGGGCGGGCTGTCGAACATCTTCGAGAACAGGAATTAAGGCGACGACCGGCGCGACGGCGGTGGGGCGGGTAGTGACGGGTGCCGACCCAAAGCGTCCCAAGTGCAGGGTTGCCGTCGATCCGCGCGCGGAGTAGGATCTCAGTCTCTACAGGGCTTTCCCGGAGCGAGCGGCGATCACCGGTTCCGGGTTACACGTTCGGAGGTTAGCGGTGGGAACGGCGGCGACATCCGATCGACCTGCGATTCTGGGTGGCGGCAGGGCTGTAACCATCGATCCGAAAAGGATCGCCGAAGCGAACCGCTGGCCGATCATCACCGACGAGGACGTGGCAGCCGTCACCGAGGTGCTTCAGTCCGGCGAGCTATCCCTCCACGAAGTCACGCAGGCTCTCGAGCAGGACTACCGCTCCTGGCTAGGGGTTAAGCACGCACTCGCGTGCTGCAATGCCACGTCAGCCATCTTCGCCGCCCTCCATTCGTTCGACTTGAAACCGGGCGACGAAGTGCTCGCCCCGACGGCTACTTACTGGGCGTCGGTGATGCCGCTCTTATGGTGCGGGGCCGTGCCGGTTTTCTGCGAAAGTGAGCCGGACCAGCTCGGCCTCGACCCGGACGACGTAGAGAGCAGGATCACGTCGAAGACGCGGGCGATGATCGTCGTTCATCTGTGGGGCATGCCCTCCAAGATGGAACGACTGCTCGCGATCGCCAGGAAGCACGACCTGAAGATTCTCGAGGACGCTTCGCATGCTCACGGAGCGAGATGGCACGGCCGACCCGTCGGAACGCTCGGTGACGCCGCCGTCTTCAGTCTGCAAACCAACAAGTTGGCCCCCGCCGGCGAAGGCGGGGTCCTCGTCACCAGCGACGATGCGATTCACGAGCACGCCCTGTGCCTCGGGCATTTCGAGCGGATTCTGCCCTTGCAGACTCCGGCGCGGCGGTTTGCCGGCACCGGGTTTGGATTGAAACACAGGATGGCGCCGTTGTCCGCGGCGGTTGCCCGAGTCCAGCTCCGGCACCTGGCGGAGCGCAACGCGCGGCGGAACGAGAACATCGAGTACCTTTCGCAGCGCCTGGAGAAGCTCGGTATCCGCACATTCTTGCCGCCCGCCGATATCGAGCGCGTGTACTTCTTTTTCTTCGTTCAAAACGATGAATCGCGTACAGGGCTCGCGACGGATCGACTCGTCGAAGCTCTTCAGGCGGAGGGATGCGAGGTCGCGCGACCACGATATCCTCTGCTGCATCAGCAGCCGGTGTTTACCGAAGGGAAATTCATCGAACTGGCCCGGATAGATCATCTGCCGCGAGGGACGCTTCCCGACTACCGGGCTGATGCCTTGCCGAAGACGACGGCGGCAAACGCGAGTCTTATTCAGCTGCCGTCATTCCCTTCGGCCGATCGACAGTTGCTGGACGCTTACGCGCGAGCCTTCGAGAAAGTACTCGGTGCCGCCGGTGAAGTCGCGGAGCGAGACGGCACGTGAAGCATCCGACGGCGGGGTCGAAGCGTGGGGCGCGTGAAGCGATGCGCCATCAAGTCGAATCGAAGCCGCACGAGGTGGACTGCCTCGTGCTTGGGGGTGGCATCACCGGTGCCGGCGTTGCCCGGGATGCGGCCATGCGGGGTTTTCGCACCCTCCTCGTCGACTCCCACGATTTCGCCTCGGGCACCAGCCATCTCACCTCCAAATTGATCCACGGCGGGCTGCGCTATCTCGAGCATGGGCACTTCCGTCTCGTCATCGAGGGCATCGTCGAACGGGACCGGCTCTTGAACAAGATAGCACCGAATCTGGTGTCCCCGTTGCGCTTCATCATTCCGTTCCAGTGGCATCGGTTCCCGAAATGGGCCCTAACCGTCAGCGGCCTTCAGCTTTACGGGCTGATTGAACGGTTGCGCGCCGGGCGGAGATCGAGCCCGCTCTTTGGCGCAGGTCTGCGACGCGAGTATCCAACACTGCGGAAGCATCCATTCGGCGTTTCCTTCTGGGACGCCCAGGTGAGCGACGCCCGCTTGGTGATGTCGACACTGCGAACGGCGGCGGCTCACGGAGCCTCGCTTTGGAACTACACGTCGATTAGCGACGCCCGGTTCGAACGGGATAGCTGGGTCGTGGACCTGGTTTGCGATCAGCGACAGTGTCGTTGGACGGTTCGGGCTAGGACGATCGTCAACGCGACCGGTCCGTGGTCGCCTCGGACGGCGGAGGCTCTCGGGGTAGAGCCCATGGAGCTGATCTGGATCAAAGGAAGTCACCTGATCCTGCGACGGCCCGCCGACTTCGGCCGCGACGCGATCATCATTCGAAGCATTCGCAATCTTCGTCCGCTCTGGGTAATCCCCTGGGAGAGTTGTCTCATCGTGGGGAGCACCGAGTCGGCTTACACGGGAGACCTGCGCCAGGTGAGGGCGACGGCGGAGGAAGTCGACGATCTGTTTGGCAGTTTCATTCGATTCTTCCCGACCTCAGGCGTGTCGCGCGGCGATGTCCGTTGCACGTATGCCGGCGTTCGGCCGATCGTCGCCCAGCATCGCCATTCCGCCAACGGTATGTCGCGGCGGCACGAGATCACCACGGACGGGGAGCGCCGTCTCATTACGGTAAGCGGCGGGAAGCTCACCACCTTCCGGCGCATGGCCGAGGAAACCGGGGACAAGGTCGCCCGACTTCTCGGGCGGTCAAGTCCTACAAGCGAACTCCGGAAACGACTGCGCGGGGCGATGCTCTGGCCGAGTATGAGCACGGCAACCCGCGAGCAGCTCGCCGCCAACCTCGTGCAGCGGCAGGAGGCCCTCCGAGGTCGGCGCGACTTCGCCGATTGCCTCGTGCGACTCTACGGCGGTGACGCCGAGTCCATCGCGGAACGCATCTCAGCCGACCCCGCGTCGGGCGATACTGTCGGCGGCGACACGCCGTATTGCCTTGCCGAGATGATGCATCTGTGCGAGGTGGAGTGGGTTTGCCGTCTCGCAGACCTGGTCAAGCGGCGTACTTCGCTCTACTTCCTGGCTGGGAAAGACATGATCGAGCGCCTCCCGGTCATTGCAGATAAGATCGCGCCGATACTGGGATGGAGCAAGCGGCGCGCATCCGAGGAAGTGTCGTCGGTCATAGCGGAGCTCATAGCCGACTGTGAGGCCATATCGGGAACGGCTGCCGCGGCAAGCGACCAACGGCTGCCGGCGGAGCCCTCGACCGTAGAGACGGCGTTTGTCGGCTCAGCCCGTCGCTAGCTTCTTCGCCGCTAAGCGCAGATGCAACGTGCCGTCGCGTCGAGACGGTTGAGGTCCTTTATTGCAGTTCTTCAAGGCGTGGGTTATGCTCCGGTTGGCCTCTTGTGGAACCGCCCCACGGTCGTGGGGGAGTCCCGCGGGCAGGGCGGTCGTTGGGCGTCAGCCTGATTAACGGCACACATGTGCAGAAAGATCGTTTCCGTTGCGAGCCACACCTGAAGTGCAGATTTCGGCTTTTCTCGCCAACAAGCCCGGCGTCGTGGCCCACCTGTGCGGGGCCCTGGCGGAACGAGGCGTTAACATTCGGGCCATGACCGTCATGGACACCGTCGACATCGGAACCGTGAGGATGATCGTTGACGATATGGAGGTGGCCAAGGACGCGTTGGACGGTGCGGGCGCCGCCTACGTCGAGATTCCCGTCATCACAATTCCGATACCCAACGAGCTTGGCGGATTCGCCAAAATCGCCGGGACGCTCGCCGCCGCGAATATCAATATCGAATACGCATACGTAACCGGGGTCCCCGAAACCGAGCGCACTATAGGGGTCTTCCGGGTCTCGGATCACGACGCCGCTCTTGCCCTCGAGTTCAACGGGAGTTCGCCTGCTCAGAACTCCGATGCGTGACGCGACCCGCGCCGCGGCAGCCCCAGCCCGATAGCCTGTAAAAACGACGATTGCCGGTCCAGGAGGTGCCGCTCACCTGAACCGGCAATCGGATTGGAGCCTACATGCCCCGGAGTATGGGAGTCGCAGAGGAATGGCTAGTTACTCAACCAATCAGTCCCCTTCAAGCGCTTGTCCACTATCTTCGTTCTCTCCCTCAAACCGGCCCGTTACGCCTTCGCCACAAGGCTCGGCGGTTGCTGTTTCGTTGATCTTCTCTCGCCCCTGTCGCCGCAGTGCACGTTTCCGTCAGTCTCTTGCGGTCCTCATCTACTTAGGCGACAATTGCGCCGATGTTCCATCAGAGATTCTCGATTTCTTCGCTCGGACGGGAGAGGCACGGCGTTGTCCGACGATTCGACGCAAGACAGCCCGGGTGAAGCGGGCTCCAGCGCCCGCAACATCGACGAGCTTGCCCCGCAGGTTTACAAACAGCTTCGCAGGCTGGCTGAAAGGTACATGCGCGGAGAGCGCACCGACCACACGCTCCCGCCCACGGCCCTGGTCCACGAGGCCTATCTGCGGCTCGTCAACCAGAAATCGAACCGTTTCCAGAACCGCGCTCATTTCTTCGCCGCCGCCGCCCAGGCGATGCGATTCATCCTCGTCGATCACGCGAAACGCCGTGGTCGCAAGAAACGTATCGGGGGGAGGAGTAGGGTGGCCCTTCCGGAGACTCTGACGTCGGCGGACGAACCGACCGTCGACCTGCTCGCCGTGGACGAAGCCCTGGCCGATCTTGCAGCGCTTCGGCCCGAGCAAGCGTCGCTAATCGAGCTGAGGTTTTTCGTGGGGCTGAGCATCGCGGAGACAGCCGAGGTGCTCGGCATTTCAACCGCTACCGTCGAGCGCACCTGGCGAGACGCGCGGACCTGGCTCCAGCGCCAGCTCGCCGAAGACGACGGCGGCATCCCCGGCCAGGGTGACGGTATCTAGCAGCCCGTTGAAAAAGTCTGTGGGACAGACTTTCTAGTCTGTCAGAGAGCCTCCTTGGTCCAAGAAGACCGACTGGAAAGTCGGTCCCACAAGAGGATAGAGTTCTTCAACAGGCTGATAGTCTCCGGGTTCGCTCAAGAGGGGAATGGGCGCGGATGTCAGCTTGACGACCGTTCGAGTTAGTTCTTCGACTCGGGCGCTGCGGCTGACGCCTGGGCCTCGGGGTTGATTCCGTAGTCGTATCCGCGTTGGAACGCCTCGAGGTTGAGGCTCTCGGTGCCGGCTGGGACGGAGGTCTTCACCGACTCGCGCAGAGCATCGACGGAGATCAGGTCCGTGTGGGCGGCCAGGAAACCGACCATCACGATATTGGCGACCATCCGTCGCTGAAGCTCCTCGGCAATTCGCGTGGCTGGGACGCCAAAGCTCAGGATTCCGTCCTGCAGGTCGCGTGGCTCGACCATCTCTGATTCATACAGCAGCGTGCCGCCGGTAGCCATCTCCGGAGCGAAGCGGTTGCACGCCTCCTGGGACATGACGATCAGAATGTCCGCTTTGGTGACGTAGGGGTACTCTACCGGGTCGTCGGAAACCACGATTGAAGCGCCGCAGGCGCTTCCGCGAGCCTCGGGACCGAAGCTCTGTGTGAGCGTTGCGTGCTTCGTGTCGTGAATGGATGCCCCGCGCCCAATGATCATGCCCGCCAGGATAACACCCTGTCCGCCGAGCCCTCCGGTTTTGATCTGCGTCGTACTCATATGCCGGCTCCGGCGATGCGTCGCGGCGGGCGACCTGTCAGAAAGCCGCCCCCGGGCCGCCTCGCTTTGACTATCCTCTGCCCAGGGCCTTTTCGTGCGTGGCTGCCATTTGCTCCAACAGTGACGGTCGGTCGACATCGACGAACTTGCCACAGATGATTTCCTTCTGGAAGTCGATGTCCAACGTTCGTGTGTCCGCGCCGTGCTTGATCGCGGTGTTCTCCTTGAACCACTTCATGCGATCGAGCCCGGTGCCCAGGCGGTTACGCCGTTCGTACAGTGTGGGACACGGGGCCACCAGCTCTATGAAGCTGAAACCCTTCTTGTTGAGTGCCTCGGTCATCGCCTTGGTTGTCTGGCGAATGTGATACGTCGTCCAGCGGGCGACGTAGACCGCGCCGCACGATTCCGCCAGGAAGGGCAGGTTAAACGGCCTTTCATACACGCCGAAAGGCGCCGTCGTGCCCGTTGCGTCGATAGGGGTCGTCGCCGAGACCTGCCCGCCCGTCATGGCATAGTTGAAGTTGTTGACGCAGATCACGGTTATGTCGACGTTGCGCCGAGCGGCGTGCATGAAATGGTTGCCGCCGATCGCGACCAGATCACCATCCCCGCTGTAGACAACGACGTCGAGTTCGGGATTGGCCAGCTTGAGCCCGGTTGCGAACGGAATGGCCCGCCCGTGCGTGGTGTGGAACGAGTCGTAGTTGAGATAGCCCGCGACACGTCCCGAGCATCCGATGCCCGACACGATGGCGAGCTTGTCCAGGTTCACTTCGCTCTTCTCGATAGCACGGGCGAAGCAGTTGACCGTCGTGCCGATGCCGCACCCCGGACACCATATGTGCGGAATGCGATCCATCCGCAGGTGTCTTTCGACCGGTTTCTCGATCGTTGCGGTGTCATTCATTTGACCGCCTCCATGATGGCGTCGTATATCACCCGGGGATCGTGCACCGCTCCGCCCGCGTGGGGGACGGAGATCGACTTGCACTGACCGGCTGCCGACCGCTCCACCTCAAGAACGACCTGCCCGAGGTTGATCTCGGGAACGACGTACGCCCCGATCCGGGAAGCTAAATCGCGAATGTGCTGCTCGGGGAAGGGCCAAACCACGACCAGTCGAATGTGCCCGACCTTACGTCCCGCGTTGCGGGCGTCTCGAACGGCTCGCGACGCAATGCGTGAGGTTATCCCGTAACTGATCACGACGACGTCGGCGTCTTCGGTTCCGTCTTCCTCGAACATCGAGATCTTGTCGACGTTCTTGCGGATCTTGTCGACCAGGCGGTTGATCAGCCGGTGTTGGCAATCGGCGTTCATCACCGGGTAGCCCTTCTCGTCGTGCGTGAGACCGGTGATGTGAACGCGATGTCCCTCGGCTGCCTTGGTCATCTCCGGTACCAGGTCGTCGCCCGCTCTGTACGGCAGGTACTCACCCGGTGGAAGCGAGGTCCAGCGGCGCGGTACTATTGTCACCTGATCCTGAGGCGGAATCACGACTCGCTCGGTCATGTGGCCAACACTCTCGTCCATCATGAACAACACCGGAACCCGGTATTGCTCCGAGAGATTGAAAGCATGGATGACGAGATCGAAGCACTCCTGTGGACTGTTCGGACAGAGGGCGATGATCTCGTAGTCGCCGTGAGAGCCCCACCTCGCCTGCATCATGTCCGCCTGACCCGGGAGAGTCGGAAGGCCCGTCGAGGGGCCGCCGCGCTGGACGTTGACGAAAACACAGGGCACCTCGGTCATCGCTGCCAGCCCGATATGCTCCATCATCAGAGAGATACCAGGCCCGGAACTGACCGTCATCGACTTAGACCCGCCCCAGACGGCTCCCTGGATCGCGATCGACGCGGCGATCTCGTCCTCCATCTGGATGAAGGTCCCGCCGACGCTATGGAACCGCCACGCAAGCCTCTCGACAACCTCGGTTGAGGGAGTGATCGGGTAGCCGGCCACGAAGTTGCAGCCGGCGGCTATCGCTCCCTCGGCGCAAGCATGGTCGCCGTCGAGGTAGTGGGCTCCGGTGAAATCACCGTTCTTGTTGGACACAGCACTTTATCCTCTAGCGAGCTATTTCTTCTTCGGAATGCGTTCCCCGATTATGGCAAAATCCGGACAGAACATGCCGCACAGGTCACATCCGGTACATTTCGTCGCGTCGACGATCTCGGGGAAGTGGTATCCCTTGGCGTTGAACCCGTGGGCCATCACCAAGACGGCCGTCGGGCAGAATTCGACGCAATATCCGCAGCCCTTGCAACGCTCCGGTTGTATGGCGACGCGTCCTCGCGGCTTCTTGTCCGCCTTTTCGCCGGTTTCGGCTTCCTCGGTCAGTTGATCCGGCTCGTTTGACATTTCGCGCCCTCTATGGACCAGTTTTCGTAATACGGAAGCCCTGGTGTGCAATCACCGTGCCAGTAGCCCCTACGCGCGCTAAAAAAGGCCCCCCAAGGGCACTGCGGATCCCCTCCGTTGGCCGACGCGGGCCTGCGGGAAACAGTCGTTCGGCGCTTTTTAGAGACTCCTAGCCCTCACCGGGCGATCGAAACTCCGGAACCATGGTGTCCTGGATCCAATCGTCCATTATGTGGCTCAGGTTCGAGACGCCGTTGATCATCGCAACGAGGTGGTGGCTGTTGCCGCTCATATCCCGGACCATGTCCTTTAGAACGGC
>CBDUZY010000005.1:0-17055 GCA_965371825.1 uncultured bacterium | reverse complement strand
GCCGTGTGCACGGCCAAGTGGTATCGCGGACGACGGCCGGCGAGACGCCGGCCGCTACTGGCGTGTAATGGCCCCAAGACCCCTCTGGAATCTCCCTCAGCGGAGGTCCTTCTCGAAGATGACGACGTTGCTCGCGCTGGCGGTATCCCAGCGGATGCCGACCAGGTCGTAGCCCTCGGTGATGGCGACGTGCAGCATCGGGCGGTGCTGGTTGTTGCACTCGAAACGCATGGTGGAGTAGCCGTGGTCCAGGGCCCACGCGTGGTGCCCCCGAATGAGCTGGGTGGAGATACCCTGACGGCGAAAGTCGGGGAGGACGCCGCAGAGCCAGCAAAAGAGCGTCGACGGCGTCACCTCGAACCCGGTAATAAAGCCCACGTGGCGCTCGTCCACCACTGCCACCATGTTGGAGACGTTGTGTCGCCCCTGGAACCTTCGACGAAAGAACTCGGCATCCTGAGGTGGGCTGAACACCTCGTTATACAGTCCGACGATGAGGTCCAACTCGCCGGGTCCGACTCGAACGATCTTTGCGGTGGCCATGCCTTTAGTTCCCCGCCGCCCGATTCGGGCGATGCGCGAGCGGCGCACGTTTCGGCTCCTGTCTGCTCGCCCCCGCTTGGGAATAGTACCATGCGGGCTCATGGATTGGAACAAACGGCACGCCGCAACGAGCGGGGCCGATAATACCCGCGTGCGACGTCGTAGCCGTTGCGGTAGTGCATCCGGCCCCCCTGGACATACCACCGTCGACGTGTTACACGGCAACTCCACTGCTTCGGTTCTCGAGGTATTCAGGAGATACTGCGCATGCCGACACGCGGAGACTATCCGATCATCCTGGCACACGGCATTTGCCGCTTCGATCAGTGGCTGAACGAAACGTTCGGCATGGACAATCGGGACGACGACAGCCTCCATTACTTCAAGCGCATTCGCAGCACCCTGATGAAGCACGGCTATGCGGTCTTTCATTCGAAGGTCGGATGGGCGGACGGCGTCGATACGCGTGCCGAGCAGCTCAGAATGGAGCTGATCAGGCACACGAACGACTTTAGGGACAGTCCGAAGGTCCACATCATCGCCCACAGCATGGGGGGGCTCGATGCCCGCCACATGATCTACAACTATCGCATGGAGGACCGTGTCGCCTCGCTCACGACGATCGGCACGCCGCATCACGGAAGCAGCTTCGCCGATTGGGGGGTGGGGAGTTTGCTGGGACGCATCTTGATAAGGATGAAACCCGTCGGGATCGACCTTACGGGGTTACGCGACCTCACTACGCAAAAGTGCCGGGAGTTCAACGAGAAGGCCGCCGATTTCGAGCGAAGCAACGGCGTCAAGTATCAGACATATGCCGGCGTTCAGCCGCGCGAACGGATCTTCCGTCCGCTGCGCAGGGCGCACCGCATCATAAGAAAGCGCGAAGGTCCCAACGACGGCCTGGTCTCGCTGGAATCGGCCAAATGGCGACCGGAGGTTTTCAAGGGGCAGATCGACGCCGACCATCTCAACGAAGTCGGTTGGTGCGACCCCGCCGCGCCCGGTGGTGCTGTTCGTCGCGAGAGTTTCGAGGAGGAGATCCGACAGTTCTACGTGGACATAGCCAACGGATTGGCGTAGGTGACTCGCGATGCACGCGCCTTGACGACCGACTGGAAAGTCGGTCCCACATTGCTGGGGCTCGCGCGAGTCGAGCATTGGCGCGCGAAGTCGCTAGTAATCCCGCCGGGTGAACTTCCACATCGCCAGAAGAACCACCGCGGCTTCGAAGAGTAGGGAAGATCCGATGGTGTAGACTGCGGGTATGGCCATGCGGGCCTCCTCTATCTCTTTCGCATAGCCGACCATCTCGCGGTCTTCCTCATCGGGTTCGGGCATCATGTCGAATGCGCTGGCCGCTCGACTCCATTTCTTGGCGTTGTACAGAACGTCCTGCGTGTTCGGCACTATCCACCGGGCAACTCCGGACGCACGGTAGTACGTCTCGTGCTTCTGCCATTCCGGGAACATGATGAAGACGTCGTTAATGCTCTGTACGCCAGTGAAGGAGATCCACGCCCCCAGGGTAAGCAGCACGGCCGCCACCGTGCTGCGCGACACCACAGCCACAAGCACCGACACACAGTACAGATAGCTGAACAGCAGCAAGACCAGCGGGATCGACAATAGATAGCCCGGAAGCCACGTGCCCCAACGGAAACCGACGACGAGGAACGTAAGGACGATGAAGATCGTCGCGTGGAACAAAACGAACGTAAGCCCGCCGAGGTACTTGCCCAGAAACAGCTTCCACCGCGGCATGGGTTTGGACAGAACAACCTCGATCGCACCTCTCTCCATGAGGGCCGGGAAGAATCCCGCGGTGGCGATGATGGCCAGGATGATCCCGACGGACCCGAGGATGACATCCATGATCCATTCCACCGCTATACCGGCAATGAGATCCTCGCGGAGTTTGCCGGCAACGGTGAATTGGTCCGTCTCCATCTCCCACATGCCAAAGAGAACGGTGATCTTGCCCGGCTCGAACGCGATACAGAACATTGCCGCCGCGACGGCAAGGGAGATCACCAGCATCACCCAGAAGATCTTGCGATCCCGTGACTCGCGAAAGCTGTCAACGATAAGTGCCCAGAACTGCATGGTTTCGCCAATGCTCGACCGTCTATCCGTTTGGATGTTTCATCAAGATGCGGGTGTGGCACCGGTTCCCACCGGTGAAAACACGGGTTACAAACCCGTGCCACACCTTCTTCAACAGGTCGCCTATGTCCCGGAGCCCGGAATCGGGATTCCGGGCGACGGGCTCGTGGGCGACGACGACTGCTCTGCTCCCATCGCCTCGACCAGAATGTCCTCCAGGCTGAACCGGTGCGGTTGAACCGTTTCGATCAACAACCCGTGACCACGGAGCACGTCGATCACCTCGTTCACCTTCTCGGGATCGTGTCCCGAAAGCGTGGCCGTGCTCCCATCCAAGGCCGCCCCAAGAGCTTCGAGCTTGTGACGTACGGGCCTCGCGTCACCCGAGAACGAGACCCGATACTCCACGGTGTGCTCGGTGAGTTCGGAGAGCGTCCCTTGTCTGGCGACCAGACCCTCCACGAGAATCGCCACTCGATCGCAGACCATCTCCAGCTCACTTAGCAGGTGGGAATTGAGGAACACCGTCTTGCCGCGATCACGAAGTTCGCTCAAGAGCGCCCGAACATCTCGTCTTCCGACTGGGTCGAGCCCATCGGTCGGTTCGTCCAGCACGATTAGCTCGGGGTCGTTCATGAGTACTTGGGCGATGCCCAGGCGCTGCGACATCCCCTTGGAGTACTTGTCGATTCGCGTGTCGCCCCAACGGGACAGCCCGACGCGGTCGAGAAGACTCGGAGCCAACTGCCTGCGCCGTGCTCGCGGCACCTTGGCCAACGCGGCATAGTGATCGAGTAGTTGCAGGCCGGTCAGATATCCGGGGAATCGATGGTTTTCCGGGAGGTAGCCGGTCACGGCGAGCTTGCCGCGATGGCCTATCGGTCGCCCGAGGATCGTCCCGAATGCGTGCGTCGGCCTGACCACGGTCATCATTATCTTCACGAGAGTGGTCTTGCCCGCTCCGTTGGGGCCCAGCAGACCGAAGATCTCCCCGCGTCCGACTTGAATGTTGACGCCGCGCAAGGCGTGGATTGTACGACCGTAGGTCTTGCGGACGTCGATCAGGTCGACGGCCCAGTTGGTCATTTCGGTGATGGCGACCATAGGGCTCCTCTACGCGAGATAAGATCGTCGGCGACCGCCCGAGCGGTTGCGTCGGGCGTGAGGTCCACCCATTCCGTTCCGACGAACCGCTTGAACCAGGTTCGCTGTGCCTTGGCGAACTGTCGGGTGTTGATTTTGATCATTTCAACCGCGTCCGCAAGGCTTGCGCCACCCTGGAGGTGGTCGATGATCTCCGCGTAGCCGAGTGCCTGCCGGGCGGCTGTGCTGAGCGGGTTCGTCTCGGCAAGTAGGGACTCGACCTCCTGAACCAGACCATCGGCGATCATTCCGCGGACTCTCTCGTTGATCCGGGCGGCCTGGTCCTCTTTATCGCGCCGCAGCCCCACGAACACGCATTCGTTCCTGGTTCGATCCCGGTCCCATTGTGCTTGGAGTTCGCTGATAGGTCGGCCGGTCAGCTCAAACACCTCGAGGGCCCGGACCAGTCGGCGTAGGTCATTGGGGTGAATCCGGTTCGCCGACACCGGGTCGACTTGCTCGAGGCGGGCGTGCAGGGCGCTCCCACCCTCCTCAGAGGCCTCCCTCCGCAAGCGCTCGCGGATTCCCCGGTCGGCACCCGGACCTTCGAACAAACCCTCGCTCAGGGCTTTCACGTACAGCGGAGTTCCACCCACGACGAAGATCGGCTTGCCCCTGCTTTGAATGTCGGCGATGGCCCGGTCGGCGAGCTCGACATACCGGGCTACGGAAAACTCCTCAGAAGGGTCCACGACGTCGATGAGATGATGGGGGATTTTGCGCCGAACCTCTACCGAAGGCTTGGCCGTCCCTATGTCCATACGGCGGTAAACCTTCATCGAGTCGATGCTGATGATCTCGCCGCCGGACCTGCGTGCGAGTTCCCGTCCCAGACCGCTCTTGCCGGATCCGGTGCAACCGATGATGAAGGTTAGTGGTCGCGGCGATTCAGGCATGGCTGGCAACGCGCGAATTCATCCTGGCCGAGACGCACCCGCCGTCTGGGGTGGGGCCGAGCGCATAGCACGGGTCAGACCCCGGAGTGAAACGCCCGGAAGGTGAGCACTCACCCTCGACGACGTTACTGCACGGCCACCACTCGGGTCACTTCGGGGATGCGCTCCTTGAGCGTCCGTTCGATCCCGTACGTCAGCGTCATCGAAGCCGAGGGACACCCTACACAGGCACCCTGCAGGCGAACATGGACCGCCCCGTCGTCTTCAACTTTGACCAGCTCGATGTCGCCGCCGTCGCCGCGCAGTGCGGGCCGGATGAGGTCAATGACCGCCGCGACGCGCGTGTGCAGCGAACCCTGGGCTTCGGCGCCGGTTCCCTCTTGTTCAACCATACTCTCAGGCCTCCAGACGGGGTCCACGATTCCGATGCATCGACAACGTGCCGGAAAACGGCGCGGAAAATCGATCCTGGACCCGGTCACGCTCGATCCAACGCCGCCCAGGGATCGTACAACGACCCGATGAAACGGACAACCGGGGTGATTCCGGCGGCGCAGCGCCGTCACATCCTGCGTTCGCCGCCCGGCCTGGTGTGCCCGATTACGCGCCGACCGCCGTGTGGGGAATGACAACGGCGGTGACGGTGTGTCGGACCTGAACGGAGCCCCGTCTTGACACGTTGCCGGGGATGCGGGTAGGTTCTTTTCAGGCTGGATCGGCCCAGCATTTCGTCGGGGCGGGGAACCCACCCTGGCCGCTGTGGACGCGTCCACGGCTGCGACGGGAGCGTCGCTTTTTTCGATTTCCCGGTTATATTACCAAACTCATGCGTGAATCCGCATGACGCGGGAGATAGTCGCCCATGCATAGAACGATCCTCTGTCGTGCCGCCGCATGCGTTATCGCGCTGGCGGCTCTCCCCTGTTGCGCTATCGCTCAGACTCCCAGGCCGGAAGACGCCGCGATAGACGCCATGCGGACGCTCGATACGATCGGTTCCGGCGACCAGCGACGCATCGGCGAGTGGATCCGACCTCAAGTAGACCGTCTCACTGCGACCGCGAGACAGAGCGACGACGATCGATGGGTCGCGAGCGCCGCCTTCCGGGAGACGTTCAATACCCAGTTCGATCATCCCGACAACTCGCGGGGGTTCTCCGCCCAGCTCGCCACGCAGACCACATCGGTCGCCGCGAGGGAGTTCGGCCGAGCGAACGCCGACCCGATACTGGTAACGTCGCTCGCCCGCGTGTTGGTCGACATGAACCACCCGGAGACCTTTCGCGCGTTGATCGCCGGGCTGCGGTCTGGTGTTGACTCCGTCCGCTATCTGTGCGCTCGGGGGCTCGCCAACCTGAAACCGTCAATAGCTGCGGACGCCGGACGGTTCGGACAGGCGGTCGAGGCGATCCGTGTGGCGGCGCTCGCCGAGACAAGTCCCATCGTTTTGGGGCATCTGTTCAGAGCTCTCGCCTACACGGGCGCGAGCCAAGTCCCGACCGTGTTCGACGTCTACATCGCCGCGTTCGACCGGCGCCTCGAGGCGCGGCGCGGCGGGGCGGTCGTGGTGGACGGAGCCGAGCTCGAAGCCTATGAGTTCCTCCGTACAGGCGGTGTTCTCGGAGCACTGAGCAACGCCCAGAAGGCACAGCTCGCCGGGCGCCTCGCCGTTTACCTCCGGCTCAACGCCGAGCGCTACAACACTCCCGACTTGAAGTTCTACGAGATAGCGAAGATCGAGCGTCTTCTAGACGGCGGTGAAGCGATCCTCTCCAGCCCGGCTATGCTAGGTCCAAACGCCGGCGGGAAGATCCGCGGCGCCCTCGATCGGGTCGGACACGGGGGGTGCGCGGAAATCCCGCCGCAAGCGTATCTGTGGGTCGGCGATCCGCGGTCCAGCACACCCGGTGCGTTGAACTCCGCTCCGTGGAACGTGCCGGTCGGAGCGCCGTAGCCTCCGCCGCGCCCGCACCGTGAGACGGGATCAATGGAATGATCCGCATCCTCTTGTTCGTCTGCACGGTGTTGCTCATCGGAGTCTTGTCGGTCGTCGCCCTCACGGAGCGGGACACCCGGGCCGACTTCACCTACGTCAACCCTTCGGGAATCCACACGCTCGATCCGGCGCGGATGAGTTGGACACAGGATTTTCGCGTCGCCCTCAACATCTGGGAAGGTCTGACCACATGGCACCCGCAGACCACCGAGCCGATTGAGGGCGCGGCTTACTTTCCGCCGAACATTTCCGACGATCGGCTCACTTACACGTTCACGATTCGTGGCGACGCCCGCTGGTCCAACGGAGACCCGGTGACATCCTTGGATTTCATTCGCGGTTGGCGAAGAGGCATGGAACCGGGCACAGCCGCCGACTACACGTTCCTGTTCACAGATAATATCGCCGGCGCCGCGGAGTACGTGACCTGGCGGCGCGACGTGGTCGGTGTCCTGTCGGCCCTGCGACTCCTGGGCGACGGGGTGAGCATCGACGCGAAGCAAGCGAGATCACTTGGTCGAGGTTCCGTGCCGCGCCGCATCCGTTCCGTCACCTCGGGTTCGACTCCCGATCCACCCGCCGGTGACGCCGACTCGGAGTGGACGAGATGGGCGGAGCGGTTGAGTGAACTGCCTGTCAACTGGTCCGGGGTCGCCGACGAGATTCTGGCTGAGCACGCCGCTGACTTGGACACGCGCTTTGAGAGGGTCGGCCTGGAGGCACCCGACGAGCGTACTTTGATCGTACAACTGGTCCGCCGCTGTCCGTATTTCCTTGATCTGGCCGGGTTCCCGACCTTCCTGCCCTGCCACGAGAGCATCGAGCTCCTGCGCGAGCGCCACCGAGACGCTCCGATCACCGGGGAGGGGCTGGTCGTTTACGATCCTCAGTGGACCAAACCCGATTACCACAGGAACGGGTATCCGGGCCTGATCACCAACGGCCCCTATCGTCTGGCCGACTGGATCTTCAAACGCCGCGCCAGGCTAACGGTCAACTTGCACCATCGTTACGCCGGCGAGATGCGCTGCCGCACCGTCGACATGTTGGAGTACGAGAACGTAAGCGCATCGCTCATGGCCTATGAGGCGGGCTCCGTCGATTTCCTCACTGACATGAACGTTCCGTACAGCCACGAGCTTGCCCGGCTATCGCGGACGGGCGAGCGGCCCGACTTCCATCGATGCGCGGTGCTCGCCACCTGTTTTCTAAATTTCAACTGTGTAAGCGAGTCAGTTGACGGGCGTCCGAACCCCTTTGTCGACGCGAGGGTGCGGCGGGCTTTCAGCCTGGCGGTGGACAAGGCGGGAATCGTCGAGAAGGTGCTTGGGCGCGGAGACAGAGTGGCTGCGAGCTTCGTCCCGCCGGGCGTGATCCCCGGGTACGACCCTCCCGAGGGGTTGCAGCAGGACACGGACGAGGCGAAGAGGCTGCTCGCGGAAGCGGGCTACCCCAGCGGTGTCGGCCTGGGAACGGTGGACGTCCTCCACACGGCACGTGAGACACGCCTCATGGAGGCCCTCGCACGGGCATGGGAAGAAACTCTTGGAGTGCGAGTCGAGCTGCGGTCTTTGGAGAGCAAGACTTTCGCGGCGAACAAGGCCAAACACCGTTTCATGATCGCCCGGGGCAACTGGTACGCCGATTACAACGACCCCACGACATTCCTGGACTGCCTCACGACAGGCAACGGCAACAACGACAGCGGATACTCCAACGCAGAATACGACAATCTGCTCGCGACGGCGAACAGGGCAGGTGATGCCGCGACGCGCGCCGGACTCCTTCGCCGGGCAGAGGCGATTATCGTCGAGCGTGACTTGCCCATAGTGCCGATCCTGCATTACGTCGAGCTGATCGCGATCAAACCACATGTAAGCGGTCTTTATCCGAACGCACGACTCTGGTTTCCGTTCCGATATGTTGACGTGAATCGATGATCCGACTCCTGCTTAGAAGGTTGCTCGCTGGCGTCGTCACTTTGATGTGCGTCTACACGTTGACGTTCGTCATGGTGGTCTCGATCCCGGGCAACCCCTTTCAGACCGGCGAGCGCATCATGCCGCCCGAGGCGGAGCAGGCGCTCCTCGCCCGGTACCACATGGACAACAACTGGGTTTACTTCTGGGAGTTTCTCGGGGGAGCGATCCGACTCGATTTCGGACCGGCGTTCACCTACAACGACTGGACCTGCAACCAGATCATCGCGTCCGCTCTGCCTGTCTCGATGGCTCTAGGACTCACCGCAATGGTCATCGCCGTGATGATCGGAGTGCCGGTGGGCGTGCTCAGCGCCGTGCGCAGGGGTGGATGGCTGGACGTGACCACTCTCGCGCTGGTGCTCTTGGGGATTTCGCTGCCGACCTTCGTCACGGGAACCGCGCTCCTGACCGTGCTTGCCGTGCATTTCCATCTGTTCCCGATCGGCGGGTGGGGGACTCTCGCCCACCTGCCGCTGCCGGCGCTGGCGCTCTCACTCCCGTTCGTAGCTTACATTGCCCGGTTGACCCGGATCGGAATGGTGGACGCATTGGGTGGCGATTTCGTTCGGACGGCCGTCGCCAAGGGGGTTTCACCGCGGACCGTCGTCTGGAAGCATGCCTTGAAGGTGGCTTTCCTTCCCGTTCTCAGCTTCCTCGGCCCGGCGACCGCCCAGGCGATGACCGGGTCGTTCGTGGTGGAAAAGGTCTTCGGCGTTCCCGGTCTCGGGCAGCACTTCGTGAACGCGGCCCTGAATCGTGACCCGGGCCTGATTCTCAGCACGGTTCTGGTCTTCGCGGCGCTCTTGATCGCCTTCAACCTGGTGATCGACGTGCTCTATTCCTGGGTTGATCCCCGAATCTCGGAGGCGGTGTGATGACCTTGGGTAGGTCGACAAGGTCCCCATCGAGCGCCGCCTGGCGACGGTTTTGGAGTCGCCCGATCACAGGGGCCAGCGCTCTTCTTTTGCTGCTAGCGCTCGCGATAACGCTCGGTACACTTCCCCTCTCGCTGTCGTGGTACAACGTTCAAGACTTGGAGGTCGCGGTTCGACACCGACCTGCGTTTTCTCCGGTAGTGCCGATCGACCGATTCGAGCCGGCCGACGCCGGGAATGCCGGTGGGAGCTTGGCACGCCTGGCGCACGGAGCGTCTTCCTGGTGCGGTCACGACGACCTCGGACGAAGCCTGCTCTACCGCTTGCTGCCCGGGTTTCTGGTGAGCTTCGGCATCGGGATCGCCGCCGCGGTGACGGCTGTCGTGATCGGCGTTACCTGGGGCGCGGTGGCGGGTCTGGTTGGCGGGCGGACCGATCTGGTGATGATGCGAATAGTCGACGTGCTCTACGGGCTGCCCTACATCCTCATGGTCATCCTGCTCAAGGTCGGGCTGACCCGCCCGCTGACCGCCCTCTTCGGAGGGCATTCTGTTGCAGCCGATCTCGCGGTGCTGCTGCTGGCCATTGGCGGCGTTAGCTGGTTGACCATGGCGCGGGTGATCCGCGGTCAAGTCCTGTCTCTTCGCAGCCGGGCGTTCGTCGAGGCGGCCCGCGCATCGGGCGCCTCCTCGACGCGAGTCCTCGTGCGACACCTGCTCCCGAACGTCATCGGCCCGATCGCGGTCTACGCGACACTCGTCATACCGCAGGCTGTCTTGCAGGAATCGTTCCTCAGCTTCCTGGGCATCGGCGTGCAGGCACCTACCCCGTCGCTCGGGAGACTCGCGGCGGACGGTGTCGAGGCGGTCAACACTTTCGTGGACTACTGGTGGTTGATCCTGTTCCCGTGCGGGACGCTCGTTATGGCACTTTTAGCGCTGAACTTCATCGGCGACGGGTTGCGCGACGCTTTTGACCCGAGATCGCGTGTGGCGATATTGAACTGACCGGCGTGGTGCGCGTTCGGTCAAGGCCTCGGTCAACGCCTCTGTCAATGCTTCGGTCAACGCCTCGGGCACGCCGCCGGAATCGTCGCCCCATTCCAACTGTCAAACCCTTCGGCACCGTTGAGCAGATCGATCGTCGACAGCAGGTCCAGGGGCGTGCACTCATTGCTCCGATCCACGTCACACTGGTACAGCTCCATGCTCGGCACGGCGCCGCTTAGGTTACTCACCAAAGCATCGACGTCGGCCGGCTCAACAACCGTCAGCACACTCGTATCGGCGTCTCCGGGAAGAAAACCGATGCAGGTCCTCACGTAGCTGTCGTTGTGCAGGAAACAAGTCCACTTCCCGAGCGGTATGATGGAGTCCAAGTTGATGCTGGCCGTGCTCCCTAGTGTAGTCACGCCGACACAGCCGGGCACCGAGTCCGCCTCCGACGGCGGGATAGTGCCGACCGTAAAGTCAGCGCAAGTCATGCCCTCCGCGGGTGCAATGAACTCGATGTCGATGGCATCCCAACCGAACGTGGTCTCGACGTCGTACGGATCGTAGGGAACACCGGCGTCGATCGCGCAGGCCGGTGGATCGGACCCCTGAACGAAGGGTTCGCAGTCGTCGACCTCGATGACGAGCGGCGCCAAGACGTCTGGAAAGAAAGGGGCGGAATCCTCGTCCGCCAGGAAGGTTTCCGCTCCTATGAGGCTGAAGGTGAACGTCCCGCACGCGAATTCGGAGGCAACGAGGACCAACGTTCCGCCGTACGTCTCGGTCTCAGGATCGGACGCTGTCCCCAATGTCGCCGTCGCGATGTAGCTGTAATCGGGCAACCTCGTCCCGACCCCCGTGAACGGGGCCAGCCCGGCGAGTATGAAATCGGGGCGCCCCAAGTCAATGAAGCCGCTTAGGGGTGGTTCATGACCCTCGTCGGCACAAACACTAAAGAGGCAGACCTTCTCCGCCTCGCATTCATCCGTCGAAGTGCAGAACTGCGGGTTGAGCGGCGCGTTCCAACTGAGTGGCAAGACCGTTCCGGAATCACCGCTCAGTGCGCCTTGACGGTTGGCTATCATTGCCGAATAGGCCCGAACGCCGTCCGGGATCTCGTCGGCCCATCCCGAGATGAAGATCTCGACCTCGATCGTGTCACCCGGTGACGCAAAGACCGTGCTCTGCGGCGGGTCGATCACGACATCATTGATCTTGACGGCTTTGAGCGCAAAGGTGGACGCGGCGACGGGCGTAGCCTGACCCGCCAGACCGATCACGCAGAGAATGAGTCCAACGCGTGTGGCACCCCAACTCATCTGCCAGTCCCCTCCTCTACAGACTGGGCCCACTTCGAATAGTGCGGCCGACGCCCCCTCACGTCGCAATCACCCTAGTTTAGCCCTCAGATCGTCCCGACTCAACCGGTTGCCTTTGCCGGCTCACCAAAAGGGCGTGATCGCGGGCTGGTCCTATCATTCCGTGACAGCCGGTCGTCAGGACCACTTGCGAGAGCGAAGGCGAGCATCACGGCTTAGTATCGCCCGCGAAGGAACATGCTTCCTGGTAATCAAGAGGACGGCGTGGCGACACGTTTCAATAACCGTCGCCACGCCGTTCGCAGTATCTTTCAAGTTCTCGCGAATAGCCTCGATACTCTAAACGCCCCCGCGGATCGAACCGCTCAGCGCGTGGGACAAAGCGCGGGGATTTCCTCAAACTCCCAGCTGTCAAAGGCTCCGGCACCGTTGATCAAGTCGACGGCCGACAGGATATCGAGCGGAGTGCATAGTTCGCTGCGATCGACGTCGCACTCAATAAGGTGCATGCCGTCCGGCGGGTCGAAGTCCCCATCGAGGTTGAGTATCAACGCCTCAATGTCAACCGTTTCGGTCATCGTGCTGGCGTCCGAATCGGCAGGCAAGTAGCCGACGCACGCTCGTACGTTGCTGTCGTTGTGCCTGACACACGTCCATTTGTTGAGCGGGATGTCCTCGCTCAGGTGGATAAGAGCGTCGAAGCCCGAAGTAGCTACATTGACACAGCTTGGACCCGGGGCCGGAACACTCCTGATCTTGAAGTCGGAGCAATCCATCCCGGCCGCGGCAACGTCAAACGTGACTCTGTAGGTGTCTATCCCGAACTCGATCGCCGCGTTGTCGGGATCATGCGGAATCCCGGCGTCGACCGCACAGTTGGGCGGATCGAACATTATCGGAATCGGCCCACACGTTCCTGCTTGGAGGATCAGAGGCTCCACCGTGGGCGGGAAGCCGACGTTAAACTCGTCACCTAGCTCGGTGTCGCTCGACTGCGTGAAAGTGAACGTGAATTCACCGCAAGCGAAATCGGACACGACGAGCTTGAGCGTTCCGGCGTACTTCTCTCCTCCGTTATCGATGGCCGTTCCACTGACAGCGAGCGCGAAGAACTTGTAGTCGAGTGTGTTTATCGACACATCTCGTGCTGCGAGGGACAAGCCGGAGAGTATGAAATCGGCGTGCCCAGGGTCGATGAATGCGCCCATCGCTGGGTTGTGCCCCGGATAGACGCACCACTGGCTGAGATTGCAGGTTTCCTCCGGGTCGCACACGGTTGGGTCCGGCCAGCAAACAAGTGGGTCCAGTTTGGCATTCCAGCCCAGAGGAAGGATGGTCCCGTTTCCACCGCTGACGGCTCCCGCCCTTCCTGCGATCCTGGCGGTGTAGCCGCGAGCTCCGCCTGGAAGCTCCTTCGCCCATCCGGAAATGCGGATCTCGGCTTCGATCTCGTCACCCGGTTGAACGGACAACTCGTTGGTGTGGGTTATCTCTCCACCGTTGAGTCTCACCGCCTTAAGAGAAAAATGGGGCGGCGCCCCCGCGCCGAACACACTCGTAGTCGTCAAACCGACCACGCCGAATATGAATCCTACGCATGCAAACCCGTTCCTCATCTGCTCGTCCCCTTCTGTTCAGACTGCCCTCAGTCAAGCGACGCGGCCGACACTCGCCTCCCGCATCGGCGATCTTCCTAGTTTAGCCAAACCGTCCTGTTTACTCAACCAATTCCGGGCCCGACGCGCCCCAATACTACCCACAGAGGGTCCGAAAAAACTGTTGCAGACTATTCTGGGGCGGCAATTGTCAGCACGTCCAGAATAGCTGCTGTGTCACTTGTAATGATCCACGCGCACGTTCAGCGTGGACGTCAGCGGGCACCCGTTTCTTGGGGTGGCTCGCCGAGATTGGAAAACGGGTTGTCCCTCCGTCCACGTTCCCCACTTGCCAAGGCGGCGCACACATACCGTGGCATAACCGCCCCCCCGCTTGCACGCCGATTATAGGCCGGGCGGCTCGTGGTGTCCAGCGTTTTTCGCGGGCCAACCAGGCGCCCCGCCGATCTTGGGTTCCAGCCCTAGTGGCTCTGGATCGCTTACAGAGACGGCGAACACGGCGACGCTCCGACTCCCGCGAGTGCTTGCATGGCCTCTGTGTCTCGGCCCGTATGCTGTTCCTCGAGTTCGTCCATCAACCGCTCGAGTCGGTGCAATCGTTCTTCAGCCAGCTTTCGCGTGGAGTCGAACCTGAAAGAGTCATTCAATCGGGCCGTCCAAAACTGATACTCGCGTTTGCGCCGCCAGGTGTCGAGGACAGCCTGTACACCCTTGCCCTCTCTCGCCCCACGACGGACGGCGATCCAGAGCGGTAGGACGCCGAATTCCTCCAGGTAATCGGCCTCCGCAACGACTTGAGCCTCGATGGACTCGAGGTCTCGGTTATTGAGGACGCGAACGGCGCGCGTGGCCCGGTCGAGCGAGTCCTTCGGCAAGAGTGCCGACAAGCTTCGTTCGAGCATCACCGCCCCCTGCTCACGGGTGGCTTCCGACACGGGGGTCAAGAGCATCTCGGTTCGCTCGATCTCCTCGTTCCTCCAACGGGCAACCCAGCCGGCGTCGTGATAGAGGGCGGCCGCCTGGATCGCCAAGTGGTCCGGACCCTGGCGTAGAACCTCGGGAAGTTTGGCGATGTGCTGCGCGGACTTGGCTACACGACTGGAGTGCTCCCACAGGAACACGTCGGGATTACCCCTAGACGTGGCAATCACCAGATCGGCGCGTGCCCGTCTCCAGAGCGCCTCAAGATCCATGGTGTCTACCGTCCGCTCGCTAATACCAGCGCCACGAGCGCGGACCTATGTCCCACGCCGTTCGAAACTTCAAGACTGATGGTGGCACTCGTCAGATCACCGTCCACGCGCATTCAGAGCCCACAACACATACGAACTGCACCGCCCTCTCCCTCTCGCGCTCCGCGCCTAACGAATGACCGCGGGCAGATGAGACGGGACGCTCCTTGGTCGCCAAGACATTCTACGCACCGTAGCCGTTGGCCCGGCCCTTGTCGGACAACCGCTGATTCTGATTCTAAGGAATCATTCTAACACGGTCGAGGCCCGAAGTGCTAACGAAAAATCGCGGATTCGTGATGAAACTGTGCCGAGGTGGTAGCAGATGATGCATGGCGATCGCGTCACCTCACGCGGGTTCCTGTGTTTCGTAGTGGAAATTGCGCTTCCTAGGGACAAACCCTGCAACGCTGATCGTAGCTCTTATCTCTTGTTCCGTAAGGCGATAGGTCGTTCCGGCCGCCGAGACAACGTTTTCTTCCATCATCACCGAACCCATGTCATTGGCGCCAAAGAAGAGCGCTAGCTGCCCTATCTTCACGCCCTGCGTTACCCAGCTTGCCTGGATGTTACTTACATTGTCGAGATAAAGGCGCGAAAGGGCGGTCATTCGCAGGTACTCATGGGCATCGGCGAGGACGAGGTGTTTGCCGTCGGGCTCGGCGGTGCACCGGGCCTCGGACTCGGACGTTCGGCCTAGGGGCGTCCGACCCGGTTGAAACGTCCAGCTGATGAACGCGGTGAATCCGCCGGTCTCATCCTGGAGATCGCGGATGCGCCGCAGGTGTTCGATCCGCTCCGGTATCGTCTCGATGTGGCCGAACATCATCGTAATGCTCGTGCGCATCCCGATTCCGTGGGCCTCTCGCATGACCTGCAGATACTGGTCGGTTGTCGTTTTGCCGCGAGCGATCTTCCGGCGCACCCGGTCGACCAGAATCTCGGCACCGCCACCTGGGATGGAATCGAGCCCGGCGTCCTGCAGTCGCAAAAGGACGTCTCGAACGTCCATCGAGAAAACCTCGTGGAAGGCGTGAATCTCGGGAGGGCTGAAAGCGTGTACGTGAATGCCGGAGTACTCGTGCTTGATGAACCGCAGTAAGTCGAGATACCACTCGAAGGGAAGCATCTCGGCCGGCACCAGCCCGCCCTGCATGAGCACTTGAGTTCCGCCGATCGCGAGCAACTCCTCGACTTTTCGGCCGATCTCGGCAAACGTCAGTATGTAGCCCGGCGGCAGGTCCTTCCGCCCGGTGGGCATTCCCGGCGGATCGGCTTTGAAATTGCAGAAGGTGCACTTGGCCGTGCAGTAGTTGGCGTAGTTGATGTTTCGATCGACAACGTACGTACGGTACGGCTCCGGATGGAGCTGCATCGTGACCGCGTGGGCCCACCGACCCAATTCGTGGATCGAGCAATCGTGGTAGAGGGCCAGCGCCTCATCGTCCGAGATGCGCGACGCCGGGGTCCGCTTTGGGGTTGCCGGTGCGATGGTCATGGGAAGGCCAGATCCCGCGTGGCGTCGACGAGGTCGTTTCGTTTGGCGAGCTCGAGGAACTTCTCCATCCCCTGTCGCTGGCGATCGCCGAGCGTGAACTTCAGGCGTTTGGTCAAGTATCGCTGGGCGAGCGTGACCGGCCAGTTCAATCCCGGGCCGAAGTCCGCGGCGATCATCTCGGCTGACCGCACGCCGCGGTCACGTGCCCGCGACAGTCGCGGCGCCAGGTCCGACGCATCCAGCTCGGCAGGTCCGGCCCAAACCGCAAACACGAACGGCAAACCCGTCAGCGATTTCCAGGCCGAACCCAGATCCGTCTCGATCTCATAATCCGTGAGATTGTTGTTCACGACCTTGTCGCCGATGAGCAGGACGGCCTCGCACTCCTCGACCGTTTCGCTGCCGCGGTATCCGACCACCTCGAGCGAAACGCCGAACAACTCCCGCCAGACGATGCTGGCCAGCGCTACCGAGGTGTGCGAGTCGCCATCAACGTGCAGGCGACGGATCGACTCCGCCGGAACCCGCGAGAAGACGCGGACGGTGAGGGTCTCGCCGTCGCACCCGATGCAGGCGTCGGAGACGATCCGCCAACCGCGATCTCCTTGGACAAGGTCTATCACGGGGACCAGGGCGACGTCGACAGCCCCCGCGTCCAGTAAGGCCGGCAGGCGCGAGGGCACGTCATGGGTCAGCACGATGCTCTTATCCGCATCCAGCCCTTCGATAAGCGGCTTGGCGTTCAGGTACGAGACGACGCCCAGCCGCCAGGTTCGCTCGACATGGTCCGATGCCGTGTGCAAAGATGCTCTCCGAGATTCGTCCTTTTTGGCGCGGCCGAAATCCGGTCCAGCCAC
>CBDUZY010000004.1:0-20837 GCA_965371825.1 uncultured bacterium | reverse complement strand
CGGCGTGACCGTCGACGCCGTGTATCGGGCATCGGTCGATCTCCTGCGGGGCGCCACCGGCGCGAAGCGAGGCGCGGAGAAGAAGTGATCGAATCCTCACCAGCCAAGGCCCCATCCACGAGGACCGAATCCCTAAACGACTTGACCGTCGCGACCGGGTGCGCGGCGCTGCTCCGCGCGAACGGGCTTGACTCGCTGGAGGCCTTGTTCTCTTACAGCGGCGGTGACCTCCTCAGCAAACCGGGGCTGGCTACCTGGCGGCAGCGGTGGCGAGTTACGCTCGACGACGGTGGCAAGGCGAGGACCTTCTACCTCAAGCGGTTCCGCGATCCGCCGCGAAGCATGCGGCGCGAGATAGCCAAATCGGGAAGCGGGGCGGCAAGCGTTGCGGGATTGGAATGGGCGTGGATGCACCGACTCGCGGAGGACGGCATTGCCTGCCCTACGCCGGTCGCGTTCGGTGAGCAACTCGACGGCTCGCGCGAGATTCGCAGCGCGGTGATTTCGGCGGCGGTACCCGGGGCTTCGCTGGAGTCCTGGATGCGGCGATGGGACCAGGCGGATCGAGGCAAAGTCCGTAATCTGATCGCGCCGCTCGCCGGGCTCGTTGCCGGGTTGCACAGAAAAGGGTACGTCCATCGCGATCTGTATCTGTCGCACGTGTTCTATGACCCGTTTGCGCCGGGGGAGCGAAAACTCTGTCTGATCGACCTGCAGCGTGTCCTCCGCCCACGACTACGAGTGGGCCGGTGGATAGTGAAGGACCTCGCGGCCCTCGATTACTCGACGCCGAGACGTCTCGCGTCGCGGACCGATCGCCTGCGGTGGTTGCACACCTACCTCGGTACGGAGAAACTGGACGGTTCGGCTCGGCGGCTTTGTTACCGTGTCATCGGCAAGGCGCAAGGCATCGCCAGGCACGACCGGGCCCGTAAGGCCCGGCTGAGAAGAAAGATCGGGACCGACCTTGGCGCGTAGAAGGGGCTTCCTCGCGTCGGCCTGCGGGAAGAACATCGCATATGAAGGTAGCGCTAATCGCGGAATGGATGGATGCGTGGCGGGGCGGCGCGGAGACGTCGACCCAGCAGTTCATCCACCACTTGATGGATGCGGGCGTCGAACTGCACGTCTTTACGCGAAGCCGGCCGTCACCGACTCCGGGCATGAACGTCCACTCGATCAACGGCGCCGCAATGACGCGGACGCGTCGCAGCATGACCTTCGCTCACCGCGTCGAGCGACAACTGCTTTCCAGCTCGTTCGACGTGGTTCACGCGATCTCGCCCTGTCGATTCGCCGACATCTATCAGCCGCGGGGCGGCACGGTCGCGGAGACCATCGCCCGCAACATCGCCACTCGTGCTCCCGGGGCTCCCCGAAGGCTTAAACGCTACGCCGCTCGCTTCAATCTGAGACAGCGCTACGTTTTGGCGTTGGAGCGGAGGCTGTTCGGTGCCGATGCCGGGCCGGCGGTCGTAGCCATTTCCGATTACGTGGTCCGACAGTTGAAGGACCACTACGGCCTCGCCGACGAGCGCATCCACAAGGTGTACAACGGAGTTGACCCGGACCCGGCCGACGCGGGCCTTCGGGCACACGATCGGGAGGCTATTCGACGTGAGTTCCGCGTCGCCGACGACGACCTGCTTGTGCTCTCGGTCGCCCACAACTTCCGCCTCAAGGGTGTGCACTGCTGGATGGAGGCGCTCGCGGGGATGGTCTCGAAAGGCGTCGACAACATTCGCTCGCTTGTAATAGGCCGGGGTGAGACTCATGCCTGGCACAGGCTCGCCGGGCGTCTGGGTCTTGGGGACGTGCTCACGTTTGTCGGTCCAAGTGACCGCGTGCGAAGGTTCTACCGCGCCGCGGACGTGGTCGTACACCCGACGTTTTACGACCCGTGCAGCCGCGTCGTGCTCGAGGCAATGGTCGCGGGGGTGCCGTGTGTCACCACGCGGTGGGACGGGGCCTCGGAGATTGTCTCCGACGGAGAGAACGGTTTCGTTCTCGATGACCCACGCGACACGGCGGAACTGTCTCGGTGCGTCGAGCAGTTGGGGGATTCAGCCCGCCGGAGCGAGATGAGCCGCGCCGCGGCGGCGGTTGCCGACCGGGTGAGTATGGCAAGGCACACGGCCGAGATGATCTCACTGTACGAGCGAATCGGCGAACGCACACGGAGAGCGTCGTGACCTTCTGGCTTGTGACGCTGACCGCGGCCGTTTGCAGCTTTCTGATCGGGGGTATTCCCTTTGGACTGCTGCTGCCGAGGCTGAAGGGCGTGGATATCAGGAAGATCGGCAGCGGCAACGTCGGGGCGATGAACGTGGGTAGGGCCCTTGGCCGACGGTGGTTCGCCGCGGTCTTCCTGCTCGACATGGCCAAGGGGCTGATCCCGACGATCCTTGCGGGCTCGCTTCTCCTAGGGATGGACTACACCGATTCTCCAACCGGGGCTGTGGGAAACCTATGCTGGCTGTTCATTGGGATTTGTGCCGTGTTGGGGCACAACTACTCGCCATTCCTTGGATTCCGCGGCGGAAAGGGGGTTTCGACTTCACTGGGCGTTGCCCTCGGTGTTTATCCAGACCTTGCATTGCCGGCCCTGCTCTGCTTCGGTGTCTGGGTTATCGGAATCGGACTAACGCGCATGAGCTCGGTCGGCTCCGTCTTGGGAGGGGTCATGTTTCCGGTGCTTTACCTTGTGCTGCCGGGACGTAGCAGCGAGCCCCTGGCGGAACGTTGGCCGTTCTTGGCGTTCACACTGGTGACGGCCGCCCTGATTCTAGTACGCCATCGATCCAACATCTCCAGAATCCTGGCCGGAACGGAGGCCCGGGTTGGGCGGCGATCCAGCCCGAATGCCGGCGCAGATTCTGCGCAGAAGTGACAATCGCCTCCTCACTCTGCGAGATTCTGGGCCCTCGCCGGACCGGTTTTGACCGGACTCACTATTTTTCAAGTTTTCTTGACTAACGTCTTGTAACGCCCTGCCGGGTGTGGATATGCTGGAAGTTTCGTGCCGATGTTTTTCCAGGCCGTGCCGGAGAGAATCGGCTTGATTTGGGCCTAGAATCATCAGAGTCCAATCGCGGAGGGGAGGACAGGCTGATGAACGTAAGGGCATCGAGTTCGATAGACCAGTTACGTGTATTGATACTCGGCGACCGCGGGCGGGGTGACGAACTCGCGGAGTGGATCGGATCACGTGCGCGCGTGTCACACGTCGACACTTTTGAGGAGGCGCTGCAGGCACTTCGCGCCGAGTCGTTCGATCTGGTCGTATCTCGGGCCGCGGACTTCATCCCGTTGCAGGGCGTTCACTCGACCAGTCAAGCGGCCGCGATAATCGACAGCGTCAGCCAGGGCATCTGCGTAGTCCGGCAAACCGGCGAGCTGGACTGGGCCAACTCCATAATGCTGGGCTTCTCCGACGAGGCCCGCGAGAAGGTACGTCAGTGTTGTGTGGAGACGTCGTCATGGGCTCAGAAGGAGGCGTGTGGCGATTCTCTACAAGTCCACGGTCGCCGCTTCAGCTTCACTACACAGGACGACGGACGTTTCGAGGTGACGGCCACTCCGGTCATCGACACGAACAACCGCATTACCCAGGTCGCGGCCGTTGTCTGGGACGTAACCGGCGCGGGCAAACTCCAGGACCAGATCGACGCGATTGACCAGGCCGGCCAAGAGCTGCTCAGCCTGGATGTCGAGCAGTTCTCGCGCCTCGACCCGCAAGAACGCCTCGGCCTCCTCGAGCAAAGGGTCCTTCGCTGTACGCGCGATCTTCTGCACTTCGAGAACTTCGATATCCGCCTGCTCGACAAACAGACCAATCGCCTGGACAGCGCCCTCCGCTTCGGCATGCCCGAGGATCGTCCGGCGAGCGAAATCTACGCGGAGAGCGAGGGCAACGGCATCTGCGGTTACGTGGCGGTTCGTGGGCGTAGCTACCTCTGCCCGGACGTCGACGGCGACCACCGCTACATACGTGGCATCGAAACCGCGCGTTCGTCGCTCACCGTTCCCTTGTTTCTTCACGAAGAGGTCGTTGGCGTCGCCAACTTCGAGAGCACCAAGCTCGCGGCCTTCAATGAAAACGACCGCCGGTTCGCGGAAATCTTAGCCCGCTACCTCGCCCTCGCCTTCCACATTCTTCAGTTGCTGGTCTCCGAGCGCCGGACGACCGCGGGGCAACTCGGCAGCAACGTCATGGCCGAGATAACCGGACCGGTAAACGACATCCTCACCGACGTCGAGACCCTGGTTGAGGACTACATCGGCCACGACGACCTTAGACACCGCCTCCGGACCATCTCGGAGAACGCCGTGCGGATTCGCGAGACGATCAAGGAGCTGACCATCGCCAAACCGGGTGTTATCGGGGTCAACCGGCCGGCGATTCCGCGCCGCGATCCGTGTCTGGACGGGCGTCGCATCCTCCTCGCCGACGATGAGGACGTGATTCGAGAGACCGTGCGTGACGTTCTGGCGAGTCAAGGGTGCCTGGTAAGCACCGCGGCCGACGGCGCCGCCGCCATCGACCTCGTGTCCCGCGAGCCGTTCGACCTCGTGCTTAGCGACATCAAGATGCCCGACAAGACCGGCTACGACGTCTTCGCCGCGGCCAAGGCCGTCAACCCGAAGACACCGGTCATCCTTACCACGGGGTTCGGCTATGACCCCAACCACTCGATAATCCGCGCCCGGCGTGAGGGGCTTGCCGCCGTCCTCTTCAAGCCCTTCAAGGTCGATCAGCTTCTCGGTGAAATCCGCAGCGCCCTAAAATCCGTCAAGAGCTGACCCGCCGGCACGTTATCGTCAACGCAGCATGCCCAGTTACGCGACGCATGCCGCGGTCAAAGGTTCGACTCGAGTTCTGACAGGAACGAACCGTCGCTTGCGTCCTATCGTACACACGGATAGATTCTCGCCTCGTGTTTTCCATCGACCCTGGAGATACTGACGGGATTGGGAGGACCATCGGAGCATGACCACTACCGCATTGGACGTCAAACAAATCGGTGAGCAGGTATCGCAGGTCAGCGAGCCCTTTCGACGGCTGCTGGAGCAGATGCACCGGGTAATCGTGGGGCAAGACGAACTCCTGCACCGGATGCTCGTTGGTGTTCTCTCGCGTGGCCACATGCTGATCGAGGGCGTTCCCGGGCTCGCCAAGACTACGGCTGTCTCATGCCTGGCACGCGGGATCAACACGGGGTTTCAGCGGTTGCAGTTCACGCCCGATCTGCTACCGGCGGATCTGATCGGGACCCTCATCTACCGGGCCGCCGACGGGGTGTTCGTGGTCCAGAAAGGGCCGATCTTCTCGAACATGATCCTCGCCGACGAGATAAACCGGGCGCCCGCGAAGGTGCAATCAGCCCTGCTCGAGGCGATGCAGGAACGCCAGGTGACGATCGGGAAGGAGACCTTCACCCTCGAGGAGCCGTTCCACGTTCTGGCGACGCAGAACCCCATCGAGCAGGAGGGCACCTATCCCCTGCCGGAGGCACAGGTAGACCGGTTCATGATGAAGCTCGTCGTGGGGTATCCGAGCAAGCAGGAGGAACGTCAGATACTCGACCGGATGGCTGTCACCTCGCCGACGCTCGATATCGAGCCGGTGATGTCGCCCGCTGAGATCATCGCCGCTCGCGAGGTCGTCGACGAAATCTACATTGACGACAAGATCAAGGACTACATCGTCGACCTGGTCCTCGCTACGCGCGAACCGGCGCAGTATGGAATAGAGATCGCCGACTGGATCCAATACGGCGCGTCGCCACGTGCGACGCTCGCTCTTACCGTCGGTGCCAAGGCGACGGCCTTTCTCGCCGGGCGAGGATACGTGACACCGCAAGACGTCAAGACGATTGCCATGGACGTTATGCGACACAGGGTAATCATCACCTACGAGGCCGAGGCGGAGGAGAAGACGTCCGAGGATGTCGTCCGCGCAGTACTTGATCACGTTGCGGTACCGTAGCCACCTCAGACGGGCCGATTGTCATGATTCCAAAAGAGCTGCTCAAGAAGGTTCGCCAGATTCAGATCCGCACGTCGCGGACGGTCAACGACGTGCTGGCGGGGCAGTATCACTCCGCCTTCCGCGGGCGGGGCATGGAGTTCGAGGAGGTCAGCCCCTACCAGATCGGCGACGACGTTCGCCTGATCGACTGGAACGTTTCGGCCAGGTTCGGCGAGCCGTTCATCAAGAAGTACCGCGAGGAGCGCGAGCTTACGGTGATGCTGGTCGTCGATGCCAGCCGGTCGGGACTCTTCGGAAGCGGCGACCAGTTCAAGCTCGACCTTGCGGCGGAGCTGTGCGCGGTACTGGCGTTTTCAGCCATCCGCAGCAACGACAAGGTCGGCCTGATCTTGTTCACCGAGCAAGTCGAGAAGTATGTTCCCGCAAAAAAGGGCACGCACCACGTCCTGAGGATCATTCGCGAGCTGCTCTATCACGATCCGCGCGGGCGGGGCACTGACATCTCCGAGGCACTTAACTTCCTGAACCGTGTCACCGTGCGAAAGTCCGTTTGCTTTCTGGTGAGCGACTTTCTGTCGACCGCTTTCGAGCCGGCGCTTGGCATCGCCCGGAGACGACATGACCTGATCCCGATCGTCGTCAGCGACCCGCGCGAGTGGGAGCTGCCCGACGTGGGATTCGTCGAGCTCGAGGATCCGGAGACGGGTGAGTCGACTCTGGTGGATTCATCGAGTCGTTCCGTGCGGCGGCGGTACGCGGCGTACTGTCGCGATCGGGCGGATGCCCGCCAGACGATGTTCCGCCGCATGGACACGGAGTTCATCGACGTTCGTACGGATCAACCGTACGTCGAGCCGCTGGTGCGTTTCTTCCGCAAACGGGAAAGACGGAGGTAACGCCTCGATGCACCCGACGACCTCCGATCAGTACCGTGACCGTCAGGAGCCGGCTCCTTCGCACACCCCATGCGGCGCGGATCACCCGGACACTGCGCCTTGTGTGATGGACGGCGGCACGCGTTTGCGCTCGCCATTCTTGCGGCGATCGGTCTCTCGCATCCTCCTTGTAATCGTGAGCAGCCATCTGATCGGCGTGTCGGCTTGTGACCGGCACGACGAGGAAGGAAGTGATAAGGGGACTCCCGCCACCGTTACGCGCACCGCACAAGAGGGCCCGGTTACGCTGACACTCTCCGCCCGACCCGGTGAGCTGCCGTTCAACGAGCGAGCCCAGGTGGTCGTCGAGGTCCTCGCTGACAGGGGTGTTACGGTCGACGTGGGCGACTTCGAGCAGACGCTAAGCGACTCCCAGCGACAGTTCGAGTACCGCGTCGCGAGTTCCGATCGGCGCACCGCGATCCCGACGGACGACGACCGTCTGCGCTGGACCTATCGCTACGAACTCGAGTTCTTCCTTCCCGGCGAGTACGAACTCCCGCCGCCGACCGTGACCTTCGTGGACGAGCGGGACCGCGGGGACGATGAACAGGCCGCCGGCGCCCCGGCGAGTGAGGCAGAGGTCCAGGAGCTGACCACCGATCCGTTGACGATCTTCGCCCGTGAGACGGGCGGTGCCCCGCTGACACCGGAAGAGCTCCAGGAGATCGCCACGCTTCCGCCGGTCGAGCTGGCTGAACCTTGGACCCGATTGTGGTGGATCGTGCCGGCGCTGCTCGCTGTGATCCTGGCTCTCGCGCTGCTACTCGCACGGCGCCGCCGACGTCGGCGAGCCGAACTAGCTTATGTGATGCCCGCACACGAGTGGGCTCGCCGGCAGATAGCCGCCCTCGTCGCGGAGAAGCTCATTGCCCAGGGACGCGGCCAGGAGTTCTACTATCGCATAAGCGGGATCGTCCGAGGTTACATCGAGAGACGTTACAGGGTCCTCGCGATGGAGATGACCACGGAGGAGTTTCTGATTGCCACGGCGAGCGACATCCGCTTCGGCGAGCGAGCGACAACCGAGCTCAGGCGGTTCTCGAGCGCGTGCGACCTGGTGAAGTATGCCAGACACGAACCGGCATCGGCCGAGGCGGACGCTCTTCTGCAGACCGCCGGCGATTTCGTCGAGCGGACCCGCGAGACCGTCTCGCGTACCGATGAGGAAGAAACACAGCCTGTCTCGAACGAGGGCCGCGCCGCATGATCGAGTGGTTCAACGAGCAATTCGCGCCGGGCGCCTTGTTCCTCTGGCTGAGCGTAGCGTCCGTCGTGCTGATTCCGTTGGTGTGGTATCGCACGCGGACGCGTCGGCAGCGCCCTACGGTACGATTCAGCTCACTAGAGCCTTTGAGTCGCCTGGGCACCAGCCCCGCGGCACGTACACGTTTTGTGCTCCCGCTGTTCCGTACGCTGGCAATCGCCGCCCTGGTCATTGCCTTGCTGCGACCTCAATCCGGCGGAGAGTATCACGCCAGCAGCGAGGGTATTGCGATCCAGATGGTCCTGGACGTTTCGGGCAGCATGGCCGAGGAAGACTTCGTGATGGACGGTCGGCGCGTCCGAAGGCTCGACGCCGTCAAACGCGTGTTCGAAGACTTCGTGCTCGGCACGCGAGATCTCAGGGGCCGCGACGGGGACCTGGTCGGTATGACGAGCTTCGCCATGTTCGCCGACACGCCATGCCCTCTGACACTGGATCACGGGAGCCTTCGCGATCTCCTTATGGAAACTGAGATTCCCGGGTGGATCGACGGTCGTCAGGTCCGTCAGCACGAGGAGGCCGGTTACACCGCCCTTGGCGACGCGATCGCCCTCGCCGCGGACAATCTTCGACGGGCGGGCGAGCAAGCCGTTGCCGGTGTCCCGGGCGCCGAGGCAGCCAAGAGCAAGGTGATGATCCTGCTGACGGACGGACAGGACCATCCACCGCCCTTCCGCGACAGCACGCCCATCGATCCGATCGACGCCGCTCGCGTCGCGGCTACCCTGGGTGTGAAGATCTACACCATCGGCGCCGTGGGCACAGCCGCACAGAGGCGCAGCGGGTTTGGGCTCTTCATGCAGCCGCGGGCTTCATTTGATGAACCGACGCTCAAGGAGATCGCCTCGATTTCCGGCGGGAAGTACTTTAGGGCGACGGATACCGCCTCGCTGGTGACGATCTACGAAGAGATCGACCGCCTCGAGCGGCATCGGACGGGTGAGCGCAGCTTTCAGGACGACGTGATCGCGGCGAGACGGGCTATGCTCTGCGGGCTGGCGCTGCTAATGGTCGAGCTTCTACTGGCGAACACGAGGTACCGCAGGATTCCATGACGCGACGGACGATCTACCCTCTGTCTGTGTATCTCGTGTGGGCTGTAGCCCTGCCCGCCATTCTTGCCGCGACTGCGTTGCTTCTGGTCTTGTCGGTAGACCGCGACGCACTGGTCTTCGACAATCCGCACCTGTGGTGGCTGGGCGGTGCCGTGCCCGTCGGGAGCTTGCTCTTCCTTTACGGTCTTGCCCGTCGGCGGCGGGCCCTCGGCCGATTCACCTCGGCTCGCCTCGCACCGCTATTGACGGAACGGTTCAGCGCGTCACGACAGGCCGCGCGATCCGGGCTGTTCATCGTGGCCGTGCTGATGATCGTAGCGGCGCTGATCGGTCCGAGATGGGGAGTGTATCTCGAGAAACAGAAGGTCTACGGACGCGACATCGTCGTCGCCCTCGACGTGTCGCGCTCGATGCTCGCCGCCGACGTAGCTCCTAATCGGCTCGAACAGGCGAAACGGGAGATAAGACAGCAGTTGACGGAGCGCGGAGCGTTCGCCCAGTCGAACCGTCTGGCGCTCTTGGCCTTCGCGGGATCGACTTCCCTGCGCCTCCCGCTGACGACGGACACGCTGGCGTTCCGTTCAAAACTGGAGTCGCTGCATGTCGGGGCTGCACCGCGCGGGGGCACGGCGATCGCCCAGGCGATACGTGCAGCCGTCGATCTGTTCGCGAAGTCTCCGAAGCAGGCGACGAAGGTGATCCTCCTGTTCACCGACGGGGAGGATCACGAGGGCGGTCCGATCGAGGAGGCCCGGGTAGCGCTGAAGGATCAGGGAATAAGGATCTTCACGATCGGCGTGGGGGACCCAGCCAGGACGGTCGGCGTGGAGGTGCCCACATCCGAGGACGAGCGCAAGCCGTTGCTGCACGATGGACAGATCGTGTTCTCGAGGCTGGACGTAACCGGTTTGCGGAGCATCGCGGAGGCCGGCGGCGGCGACTACGCCCCGCTCGGGCAACTCTATCAAGTGGTGAACCGGATTGCGGGAATGAGAAGAGCAGAGCTGTCGGCCGAGGAACGGATGCGCCACCGCCCGAGGTATCAGTGGTTCGTCGCCATGGCGCTGCTGCTCCTGTTCGCCGAAACGCTGGTGAACGAGGTCAGCGCGACAAGGCCGCGGCAGGCGCAACGCGTATGGCAAGAGGAGGCATGACAATGAGACGACCCGCGAGACGGCTCGCGTACTTGCTCGCCGGCGTGGTCACGGTTCTGATCGGCGCGTCTGTTTCGGCCCAGGAGGAGTCGCCTGCCTCGCTGACACAGCCTGTAACAGCCCCCGCGCTCGTCCGCGAAGGCAATCGGCTGCTGCTCGATGGTAAGCCAAGCGACGCGCTCGCGGCGTACGACGAAGCTGAGCAACTCCAACCCGACGCCCGCGAGATCGCCTTCGTACAAGGTCTGGGCCATTACGAGCTGGGCGAGTTCGACCAGGCTCGGGCGGCGTTCGCCGAGGCGGCGGGGACTTATTCCGATGATCTCGCCGATGACGCCCTCTACGGAGTGGGAACATGTGATCACGCGGAAGCGCTGACCAGCACCGATGACCCGCAGCTTGCCCTCAGCAAGCTGGAGAGCGCCATGCGAACGTACCACGACGTTCTGGCGAGGCAGCCGGAGCACGAGTTCGCTCGCGACGCCAATTTCAAGGCTGCGACCGTCTGGCGGCAGATCAAGCAGCAGCTCGAGCAGCAACAGCAGGAGCAAAAGGAGTGCGACAATCCTCAGGAGGGAGAGGAGGGCGACGAGCAGCAGGAGAATCAGCAGTCACCACAGTCCAACGAGCAGGATCAATCGGAGGAGCAGGAGCAACAGCAAAGTCAACAACAGGAGGAGGGCGAGCAGCAGGAGCAACAGCAAGCCTCCCAAGCTCAGGAGCAGGGGGAGGATGAGCCGGAGAAGCAGCAGGAACGCGTTTCTCGCGAGCAGGCGGAGCGAAGGTTGCGCGAAATGGCCCAGGCCATGCGGGACCGCCAGAAACATCGCCGGGAGGAAGTTCAAGAAGTGCCGGTGTCACGGACCGAAAAGGACTGGTAGATGGGGCGTAGCATCGACAGGGCATCGACTCCCGGCACGCGACCTCGCGCCGCGAACGCTTTGGGCCGGGTCTTCATTCCGGCACTCATAGCCGCATCGCTGCCGGTGTCCGTCGCGTCCGCCCAGGTGGTCGGTGTCGAGCTTCGTTTCGAGACGCAGGTACTCGAACTCGGCGAGACGATCGGCGGGCAGCTCGTCTGCACGAACACGGGAGAACCGCGGACGCCCCGGTACTCCGTGCCTCCCGGACTCGATCTGCAGTTCGTTCGTCCGACGCCATCTCCGTCGTCGTTCACCTCGATCATCAACGGCCGAAGGACCCAGAGAACGACATACACGTATTCGATGCGGCTTACCGGCCTGAAGGAGGGCACCTACACGCTCGGACCGATGATCGTCGAGGCCTCCACCGCCACGTATCAGACCGCCCCGGTGAGAATCACCGTGCGCGACACTCAGGACTCCACGGAGCCGGAGGGTGACAAGCTGGCCTTCGTTCGGGTCAGCGCCGAACCCGCGTCTCTCTATGTGACGGAGGCCTTCCAGGCGACGCTCACCTTCGGCATTCGTAAGATCTACATCAACGGTCGCAAGATCGATTACGACGATCAACTGCTCCAGACCATCGACGCGAACGGCTCAGAGTTTTCGGTGTTCGGCTATCGTTTCAACGCGAGTGAGGCGTCGCTCGTGGATTCCACCGGCGCGCGACACGAGTACATGGTCTATCGTCAGACGCAGGATGTTAAGGCCGAGGAGATAGGTCAGGTTCGGGTCGGGCCGATCTTCCTGAAAGTCAACTACCCGACCGCCTTTCGCCGGGGCTTTTTCGGGCGGTTGGAGCCCTCTCGCACCCAGCGCGTGACAGCCCGCGCCGATGCCGCAATCGTAAAGGTCAAGGGTCCGCCGGCCCAGCTCCGCCCGGACGATTTTGCCGGAGCGATAGGGCGGTACACGATGCGGGCGAGCGTCAAGCCGACGCGCGTCGAGCAAGGCCGCCCCGTTACGCTTGCCATCGCCATCGGAGGTCGTCCGATCGAAGGCGTCGCCGGGCCCGACCTGAACCAGCAGGCTGAACTCGCCAGCAGATTCGACTACGCCGGCGACGAACTTACCGGTGACGTCGAACGCGACGGCCTGAAGGTGTTCAGGCGAGCCATCTTCCCGAAACAGCAGGGCGAGCAGACCGTCCCGCCGATCTCATGGTCCTATTTCGACCCGCGGTCGGAGCAATACGTCACGCTCACCAGCGATCCGCTGCCGCTGACCGTAGATCCGCCCGCCGCGGGGACGACGCCGACCCAGTCGTTCGAGGAGGACACCATGGCCCGTGGTGCCGGACTGACCTTACTCCACGGCGGCATCTCACCGAACTACGTCGACCCGGAGAAAGCCCTGGTGAGCCAGTCATTTGTGCTCACAGGCCCCACGGCGGCCGCGACGCTGGCATTGCCCCCGGTCCTTTATTGTCTCGTGGCGCTCGCCGCGAGGTATCGCTCGAGATTGAAGGGCGATGTTGCGTTTGCCCGCAAACGCCGGGCGTTGCACGAGGGCAGACGGCTTGCCGCTCGAGCGATGCGCGACGGCGATCCCGGTCGGCAGATGCACGGTCTTTCCGAGGCGATCACGACGTACGTGGCACACCGCTTCGACCTACCGCCCGGCGAGCTGACGCCCAGGGACGTGCGTGAGCTGCTCGTCTCGAGCGGCCAGAGTGAGGCAACGGTCGACGAAATCGCCGACTTCCTCGTTGCCTGTGACGCACTCCGCTACGCCCCCGGGGCGGCGGGTCAGATGTCTCCCGCCAAGGCGGCCGCCAAGGTGCGCGGCTGGATGAACAGGATCGAACGAGGCGCGTAATGGTTACACAAGCCCGGCGACTGATGCTCGTTTCGATATTCGCGTGTCATGCGTTTGTTACGAATTCCGCGGCGTCCCCACCGCCCGCCGCCGTTCAAACGGAGTTCACCCAGGCCCTCGACGACTTCGACCAGGCCCAACGTATCCAGGACGATCAGCCAGACCGGGCCCGGCAACTCTTCCGCTCCGCCGCTCAGCGGTTCGCCGCAATCGTAAGCAGCGGGGTTGTCAACGGACGCCTCGAGTTCAACCTGGGCAACTGCCATCTGCAGGCCGGTGACGTTGGGCGGGCGATCCTCCATTACCGTCGTGCCGAGTGTCTGACACCCAACGATCCGCTGCTGGCCGACAACCTGTCCGTGGCCCGGTCGCGCTGCGTGACGACTATCAGACCGGCGGGGCGTGCGGAGGTGCAAAGGACCATCTTCTTCTGGCACTACCAGACCTCCGTCGAGGGGCGAAAGAAGCTGGCGGCCGCACTCTACGTGGCGTTCTGGATCCTCCTTTCGGTGAGGAGCTTCCTGCCGCGCCGGTCGTTGACCATCGGGGCGATAGTTTCCGTTGCGCTGGCGGCCTCCCTGGGCGCCTCGGTAGCCGCGACTCACTGGTCGGATCGCAACGCCCCGGCAGGCGTCATGACGGGAGTCGACGTAGCGGTGCACAAAGGGCCCGGCGCGGGCTACCAGCGCCAGTTCGAACAGCCCCTGCAGCCCGGCGTCGAGTTCACTCTTCTGGAGCGTCGCGGCGGCTGGTGGAACATCGGGCTGGCGGACGGAAACTCGGGCTGGGTCGATGCGGGTGCGGCGGAACTGATCCCGGTGCGTAGGGGCGGCGACATCCAGCTTCTGCGCCCGTGACGCTCCCGTCGTCTGGCGACCGCGCGTCACAACTTGTAAGAAAGGCTGTGATTCGGGCAACAGAACCTGTACGATATGTAAGCCGGGTCGATTGTGCTCGGGTTATCGTGGGCTGGCCGGCCACTGGGGAAATCCAACCGATGCTCTTGCGAATACTGGCTGTTTTCGCGCTCGTGGCCCTCCCGTTCGACGTTTCGCTTTGGTATCGAAGCCACCGGGACCCGATGCAGTACCGTTGGGATCTCACGCTGTACAACTCCGTGCACGTCCACGTGAGAGACGGCGTCTGCGGATTGCTCCTTGTCACGATGCCGGAGAAAACGGCTTCTCGAACCTATTTCCAAACGCCGCTCAACTACGATCCCGTTCCCAACCAGGCCTCCATCTTTGCCAGTTCGAGGCGGAACGGGCCTTATTGGAACACATGGCTGGCGTTTCCGTTTTGGCTGCCGACGCTATTCCTGGCGTTGGTCGGCATCGCACCGATCCTTCAGGGTCCGGTCAGGCGATGGTGGCTGCACAGGCAAGGGCGGTGCGTCGTTTGCGGCTATGATCTTCGAGGCACCGAGGGAAACAGGTGCTCCGAGTGCGGACTCGTGTTTCGAGAGGACGCCGCCTCCGAGCGAGCCGAGGCACCGTCCTGACCGTTGACGATTCCCGTCAAGTCACTAATCTGCCCCCATGAGACAACGTTAACTCCATCCTGTGAGGACAGACATGCACGACATATTCGGCAAGCTCGGACTCGAGGCGGTTAACCCCGGCGGCTTCTGCGGCGAGTGGATCGGCGGCGGCGATAGGCTCGAATCCATCTCGCCGATCGACGGAAAGTCCGTCGCGGCTGTTTCCCAGGTGAACGCGGACGACTACGAGCGCGTGGCCTCGCGGGCCCACGAGGCGTTCCTCAAATGGCGTCAGACGCCGGCGCCCGCGCGCGGAGAGACCATCCGCCAACTCGGCGAGGCCCTCCGCCTACACAAGAACGAGCTGGGGGCGCTCGTCGCGCTCGAGATGGGTAAGATCCGAGCGGAGGGAGAGGGCGAGGTCCAGGAGATGATCGATATCTGCGACTTCGCGGTCGGCCTCTCCCGACAGCTATACGGGTTGACCATGCCCTCGGAGCGGCCCGGCCACCGCATGTACGAACAGTGGCACCCGCTCGGCGTTGTCGGCGTGATCTCGGCCTTCAACTTTCCGGTCGCCGTCTGGTCGTGGAACTGCGCGCTCGCGGCCGTGTGTGGCGATTCAACATTGTGGAAGCCCTCGTCGCAGACACCGCTGACCGCCATCGCCTGTACGAAGATTGCCGAGCGCGTCTGTCAGGCGACCGGCGCCGACCCGGCGATCTTCAGCCTGGTGATCGGTCGGGGCAGCGTGGTCGGCGAAAAGCTTTTGGGCGATCGGCGCGTTCCGCTGGTCTCGGCTACGGGCAGTTGCCGGATGGGTTACCGCGTCGGCGAGGTCGTCGGCAAGCGACTGGGCCGGACGATTCTCGAACTCGGCGGAAACAATGCCATTATCGTGACACCGGAGGCGGACATGAAGATGGCCGTCAGGGCGATTCTCTTCGGAGCCGTCGGCACCGCCGGGCAGCGGTGCACGTCGACCCGCCGGATCATCGTGCACGAGTCGATCCGCGATGAACTCGTCGGAAAGCTCACCGCCGCGTACGGACAGATCACTATCGGCGATCCGCTCGAATCCGACACTGTCATGGGACCGCTGATCAACACCGAGGCGGTCGACACGATGATGGCCGCCATTGGGAAGATCAAGGAGCAAGGCGGCGAGATTCTATACGGCGGCGAGAAGCTCGACGGCGGCAAATACCCCGGGGGGTGCTATGTGACGCCCTGCATCGCGGTCGCGCGAAATGACTCCCCGATCGTTCAGGAGGAAACCTTCGCCCCGATCCTCTACATCATTCCGTACAAGACGATCGACGAGGCGATCGCCCTGCACAACGGAGTGCCCCAGGGGCTGAGTTCAGCCATATTCACGAAGAATCTGCTCGAGGCCGAGAGGTTCCTGTCGCCTGAGGGCAGCGACTGCGGCATTGCCAACGTGAACATCGGCACCAGCGGGGCGGAGATCGGTGGGGCGTTCGGCGGCGAGAAGGAAACCGGCGGAGGGCGCGAGTCCGGCTCCGACGCCTGGAAGGCGTACATGCGCCGCCAGACGAACACGGTCAACTACTCGACCGAGCTGCCGTTGGCTCAGGGTATAAAGTTTGGTGATTGACTTGTGGGAGTAGACCGAAGAGCGCTGGATTACACCGTGACGTTCAGCACTGTGAAGTCCCACAGATAGCGAGGTCTGCCCATGCTGACCCACTTGACCGTGCGCAACTTCAAGCGCTTTGAGTCGGCCGAGATCGATCTCGGTAATCCCGTCGTCTTCATCGGGCCTAACAATTCCGGGAAGACGACGGCGCTCCAGGCGCTCGCGCTCTGGGACATCGGCCTAAAACGATGGCTCGATAAGCGCGGTGAAGATTCGACCGGTGACAGGCGAAAACGCCCAGGCGTGGCCATCAACCGCCGTGATCTGATCGCAGTCCCCGTCCCGGCTGCGAACCTGCTCTGGAAGAACCTCCACGTGCGTGATGTGCAGAAAGTCGACGGTAAGCAAGATACGCGGAATGTTCGCATTGATGTCGTCGTCAAGGCTGTGACCGGTGGAAGGCCTTGGACGTGCGGTCTCGAATTCGATTATGCCAACGAAGAGTCCCTCTATTGCAGGCCCCTCCGCCTGGAAGAGGGAAAAAGCCCGCAGCGTATGCCGATTCCAAGTAAGGCTCGTGACGTGAACGTTGCCTTCCTTCCTCCGATGTCAGGGCTAGCGGCAAACGAAACACGCCTGGACCCCGGAGCGATCAACGCACGGATCGGAGAGGGGCGAACGGCTGAAGTGTTGCGCAATCTCTGCTACAACGTCATGCGCAGCCAGGAGTCCGAGGGACGCTGGCCTGAACTGTGCGGGCGAATCCATCGCTACTTCGGGGTCCAATTAGGTGAGCCGAAATACGTCCAAGGGCGTGGCGAGATCACGATGGACTATCGCGAAGGCTCCAGGGCCAAGCTCGATCTTTCCTGCAGCGGGCGCGGCTTACAGCAGACCCTGCTGTTGCTGGCGTACTTCTACTCGCATCCTAACAGTACTCTTCTACTTGATGAACCCGACGCCCATCTCGAGATTCTGCGTCAGAGACAGGTATATCAACTACTCAGCGAAGTTGCCGTCGAGACGGGGTGCCAGCTTGTAGTGGCCAGTCATTCAGAAGTCCTCCTCAACGAGGCAGCAGACCGCGATGTCGTAGTGGCGTTCCTAGGGAAGCCGCATCGGATCGATGATCGCGGGATGCAGGTGGCCAAGTTGCTCAAGGTGCTCGGCTTCGATCAGTATTATCAAGCGGAGCAGCGAGGCTGGGTACTCTATCTCGAAGGCTCAACGGATCTGGACGTTCTGCGCGGGTTCGCACAGAGGTTGGGGCATCCGGCACTCGATCTTCTAAACAGCCCGTTTGTGTACTACGTGGGCAATCAACCCTCACAAGCTCGCGAACACTTCTTCGGGCTTCGCGAGGCCAAACAAGACCTCGTAGGGTTCGCATTGTTCGACAGGATCGACAAGGAGCTGCGCCATCACGAGGCACTACAAGAGCACCAGTGGTCTCGTCGCGAAATCGAGAATTATCTGTGCCAGCCCGAGACTCTCTTAGCGTACGTAGATAACGAAGTGCACTCGGCTACCGTCGGTCCGCTCTTTGAGCCATCGGAGACGGACCGAGTCCGGCGAACAATGGAGGAGTGCATCGAGCCTTATATTCTCCCCGCTGCGTTCCGTGATCGGTCCGACACCTGGTGGATCGACGTCAAGGCCTCCGACGATTTCCTGGATCGAGTTTTCAGGGAATTCTACAAGCGCCTTGGACTCCCGAATCTCCTGAGGAAAACCGACTATCATGTTCTCGCGCCCTTCGTTCCCTTGGACCAACTGGATCCCGAAATCGGTCGTGTGCTCGACGGGATTGCAGATACAGCCAAGCGGGCGAAACCCGCGGTAGAGGACGGGAGCGTTTAGAGTCAATTGCTGCCCCACCATGCGAGCGCGCCATGAAACTCCTTAGCCTCGAAACATTCCGCCTCGGCATCAACAACCTTCGGCTGCACAAGCTGCGCTCTTTGCTCACCTCGTTGGGTATTATCTTCGGGGTTGCGGCGGTCATCTGCATGCTCTCGATCAGCGAGGGCGCCTCTGCGGACGAGATGCGGATGATCCAGCTTCTGGGCACCAAGAACATCATCGTCAACTCCGTCAAACCTCCGCAGACTTCGGAGACCTCCCAGGGCAACGCCCGGCTCATGGAATACGGCGTGACCCGCGAAGACGTCGCCAGGATCGAGGCCTCCGTCCCGCACGTCTCCCACGTGGTGCCGCTCAAAACGGTGGCGTACCGGGCCCGCCACGGTGCCAGGCAGGCGACACTAAATACCGTGGGAACGACGCCGGACTTCTTCGCGGTGGTCAACATCAGCGTGGGGCGAGGCCGGGCCCTAAGCCAGCAGGACACAGCCGAGCGAGCCAACGTCTGCGTGATCGGCGAGCGCGTCCGGACCGAACTGTTCCCCTTCAAGGATCCACTCGGAGAGACGTTGCTCGTCGAACGATACCCGACGGCTGTCCCGTTTACGGTTGTCGGAATCCTCGAAGAGATTCTGACAGCCGGGGCGCCGGCCCGCGGAGTCGAGGAGCGCGATTTGAACAGCGAAATCCTCGTCCCCTTTTCAACGGCCGAGACGCAGTTCGGTGAGATCACCAGGCGGATCGGCGCGGGATCCCGCGAGTTCATCAAGATGCAGTACTCCGGCCTGTACGTCACCGCGGATAAGATCGAACGCGTGATTCTCGTCTCGAAGATGGTGGAGCGTATCTTGGGGCATGGCCATCCGACACTCGACTACGAGATCAAGGTGCCGCTCGCCCGGCTTAGACTTGCGGAAAAGAAGAAGCGCAATAACCAACTCACTCTGGGTTTCATCGCGGGGATCTCTCTGCTGGTCGGCGGCATCGGGATCATGAACATCATGCTCGCGACGGTCACCGAGCGGACCCGAGAGATCGGCATTCGCCGCGCTTTGGGTGCCAAGCGAGGTCACATCACCGTTCAGTTTCTCGTTGAGACCGTCGTCCTCTCAACGGCCGGCGGTGTGGTCGGAGTGGTTCTCGGCGTGGCGGGGGCGAATGTGGTCAGCAGATTCGCCGAGTGGCAGACGATCGTTAGCAGCTGGTCGGTCGCGGTGAGTTTCGGGCTCTCGGTGCTCGTGGGGATCTTCTTCGGCATGTATCCAGCCATGTCCGCTGCACGTCTCGACCCCATCGAAGCTCTGCGACACGAATAGCAGGTTCGATTCACAACCGTGGCCTTGCATTCGTGCTGGCTTAATGTTGCTGTAAGTACGAAGGTCCAAATAATCCGAGCTCGCGCCTTGTCCGCGCGCGTGGTTTGTTGTATACTTCTGGTGACAGTCGGTCCCCCCGCCGCTTGGTTTCCCCCAGCACAGTTAAGGTACGGTCGCAGCGGCTGCCGTGTACGAACACGTTCTTCTCGGGCGTGTAACTAATCGTACCTGTAGCCGACCGGACAAACGCTCTTTCCGGGCGATCGTACTAAAGGTGAGGGCTCGAGTCCGATATGGGCTCGGCCGCCATGGGGGATGATCGAGCGGAAGGAGTTGAGCTGTCATGGACGCGCAACTGATTGAGATTGCACGAGGCAAGAGCCTTCCGGGGCTGGCAACAACCGTTAGGCCGCCGGTTGATTACTTTCTCCGGGGCCGTGCGCGTGAAGACGAGGTTCTTCTCAGGAGGCTTCTGTCCGAGCCGATCGAGTACATGGGCGATCCCAGACTCGAGAAGCGCTGCACCGAGCGTGAGCTGTTCGGCCGGGAGGCCAGGCTCGCCGGACCGAAGGCGACCAGGTTCGTCGCAACGGACGACCCCGGCTCGTTGCCCACCGCATCCGGGGGGCGTGTTCCGACGCTCTCTCACGAGCAGGAGCAACATCTCTTCCTGCGGTACAACTTCGCCCGCAGGCAGATCTTGACCATTCTCAAGAAACACTCCGGGAAGCGGCTCCCCGCCGCCGTTACTCGGCGACTCCTCGCTTGGGGTCATCGAATGCTGTTTTCGCGAAGCACGATTGTCCGGCTGAACATGCCGCTCGTGCTCGCAATGGCGAAGCGGACTCGCCTGACCAACATTGACTTCAACGAGATGATCAGCGAAGGGAACATGGCCTTACTGCGCAGTGTCGAGAAGTTTGACTGCTCGCGCGGGTACAAGTTCAGCACCTATTCCTGCCGGGCGATTCTGAAGAGCTTCTCACGTGTAGCCATGCGGGCGAGCCGCTACCGCGGCAAGTTCCCGACGGAGTTCGACCCGGCGATGGAACGCAGTGACTACATCGACAAGCTCCGTGACGGCGTCGAAGAAGATTGCGTAGACGAGCTAAAGGACATTCTCGTACAGAACTTGGCTGGGCTGAGCGAAGTGGAGCAGACAGTCATCAGCGAACGCTTCGCCCTCGGGGTGGTTGCGAGCTGCGACGAGTCCAGCCCGAAGACTCTCGAGCAAGTGGGCCTCATCATCGGAGTTACCAAGGAGCGAGTCCGACAGATTCAGAATAATGCTTTGAAGAAGATGCGCACGGCGCTCGAAGACTGCTTCCTCGCAGCCTGATAAGCGCTTGCCCATTTAGGGTATTGGTTCCCTCCTCCAGTGCACAACGGCACACGGGCCGCGCGAGATACCGAATACATAGGTACTCGCGCGGC
>CBDUZY010000003.1:0-23374 GCA_965371825.1 uncultured bacterium | reverse complement strand
GATGATCCTGATAGAAGGTCCGCAGGGCCCCGGCCATCTTCAGCCATCGCTCGGCGTCCTGCTCCTTGGAGCAGTCGCTGCGCATACGTATGACTTGGCGGAGCATCGCGTACTGCTGCCCGTACTCCTGATTCGAGGCGTCGGTCCGAGCCGCGGCTTTGAACGCCTCGAGTGCCCCGTCGAAGTCGGCCCTCGCCAACAGTGCTCGACCCGCCGCAAACGCCTCGGCGGCTTGCTCTACAGGCCCGGCGACTGCGGGCCCGGAAACCAAAACGCCCATCACCACCAGGCAACCGACGATGAATCTGCGCTGCATTGAAGAACCCCTTTCAAACCGTCACAACACGCGAAAGATATAGACGAGTGAGAAATATACTCCAACGGAGATGAAGATGCCACCGGTTGCACGTCGCGCCCACACCTCGAATTGTGTGATTCGGTCGTACGCCCGCCCGATGCTGCGCGCCCCGAACGCGATCAAGACCGCGAAGGCAAGAACCGGAAGGGCGGTTCCAGCTCCATATACCATCGGCAACAAAAGAGGTGATTCGTACTTGACAGCCACCGGAATGAGGCTGCCGAAGAACAGCGCCGCCGATGCCGGACAGAACGAAAGCGCGAAGACCACGCCCAGCGCCAGAGCGCCCCATACGCCCCACGCCCCGACTCGCGCCCCCATGCTTTCAGCCAGCCGCGATCCCTTCGGAGTGAATTGGATGAGCCCGATAAGCACCATGCCTACCAGGATGAGTATCGGCCCGAGAATCCGGTTCATGTGCTTCTGTAGCAGGTGCGACACCACCGGAGCGGACAGGAGACTCGTTACGAGGAGCGTTCCAAGCGTTACATAGACGAGCGTCCGCCCGAGTGTGTAGAGCAATCCCGAGGCAACCGCCGCCCGGGGACTGTCGACGCGTCGCCCGATGAACGATATCGCGGCGATGTTCGTAGCCAGCGGGCAGGGGCTGATCGAGGTCAGGATTCCCAACCACGTGGCCGAGGCAATTGCAAGTGGCAGGCCGTCCGTCACAGATCCTCGTCCAAGAAGACCATCGCCTGAGCCTCGACATACGCCTTGAACTCGAGTTCGTTCCCCACGAGCTCCCAAACACGTTCGAGATTTCGCCACTCCCTTTGCTTGCCATCCTGCATGTCGACCAAGACCAGAGAGCTGGCCGCAAGCTGGAAGTCCTCCACGAAGTGCTCATTCGCAGGCTCCTCCAGGTTCACGGCGCGACACTCGAGCTCACCACTATCGAGCGACTTCGGAAACGCATCCTTTAGCGCCTCCTCCGCATACCTCTCAATCTTCAGACATGTCTTGCAGCGCTGCGTTCGATGGAAGTAATAGGCGACAAGCTTGTGGCCGGTCTGCCCGCCTGCCTCCGTCGATTCCGCTTCCGCGCCGTCTGGCGCGGTGGGCGCCGACTCAACGGATGGCCCGTGCCGGTCTCCACTCTCGAGCACCGGTGCGGAAGTCGTCTCTTGAATGACGAGACAAGCCACACTCAACCCGACGAAAGCGAGCAGCACGGCTGTGACGATTCTCTTGGTTTTCATGGCATTCTCGCTTGCTACACGCGTGCGATCCCCCACTTGGACCGCGCCCGACTTACGACAACATTCCCTGGATCTCCTCCGGCGAGAGGACCCTGCCGCTGGCTTTGACGACCCCGTCTATCACGAGCGCCGGCGTCATCATGACGCCCCGCGCCGTGATCTCGTTGATGTCGGTCACCTTGACAACCTCGGCCTTCACTCCCAGGTTCGCAACGGCCACCGTCGCATTCTCAACCAAGGTGTTACACCTGGGGCAACCCGGCCCGAGAACTTCAATCTTCATGACACTTTCCTCAACTCAACGCTCCGTAACCTGTTCCGACTATCGTAGCCATTATGATAACAAGAATAGTGAAGACCGCCGTCTTTCTGTTTCCGATGACCGAGCGAATCACCAGCAGGCTCGGCAGCGACAGTGCCGGCCCGGCCAGGAGCAGGGCCAGCGCCGGCCCGTCATGCATACCGTTCTCCATGAGGGCCTGCAGAATCGGAATCTCGGTGAGCGTAGCGAAGTAGAACAGGCAACCCACCACGGAGGCGATCGCGTTGGACTTCAGGCTGTTGTCACCAACCAGAGCGGCCACCTGTTCACCCGGAAGCAACGCACCGATGAACCCCACCACAAACACCCCTCCGAAGAGCAGCGGAACCAAGAGCTTCGTAAAATCCCACGTGTTCCGCATCCATTCGATAACCTCACCGCGGTCGAACCAGCGCCAGACCATGAGCAACACTGCTAAGCCCATCGCCGCGGCGAGATACCACTTAATGTGGTAGATCACCATCACCCAACCGCTCGCCTCCGCGATGCGGGTGATGTCACTCTTCGCCAGCGTGATCTTCTCACCAACGTCCAAGCCGGCGACCGGCCGATCCACTTGCACCACTATTTCGTCTCGAGTCTCCTGCAGCAACACCGCCGGAATCTCAGCGCCGTCGGCCTTGTGAATGACAACGTTCCCCGGGTTGTACCAATCACTGAAAACCAGAAAGGCCATCATGCAGCCGAAGTAGAGTACCGTTTGCCACAGTGCTCGCCGCGCCCGCGGCAGATCCACGTCCGCAGCGGCGGCCTGAACACGCTGCTGCTCATCTTTTCGGAAGACCGCCGCCATGATCAGGCCGATGATTATGCCGAAGACGATCGCCCCCACGGCCCTGGCCACACCAATCTTGAACCCGAGCACACGCGCGGTGAGAAAGATCGCCAGGATGTTGAGCGCCGGTCCGGAGTACAGGAACGCCGAGGCCGGCCCGAGCCCCGCGCCCACCCGATAGATCCCCGCGAACATCGGCAGCACGCTGCAAGAGCAGACCGCCAAGATGGTTCCTGATACGGATGCAACCGAGTAGGCCCCGACCTTGTTGGCCTTGGGGCCCAGATGCCGGAGCACGGCCTCCTTTGATAAGAACGTCGTGATGGCCCCCGCAATGAACAAGGCCGGAACGACGCAGGCCAGTGTATGATTCCGCGCGTACCACTGAAGCATCTTGAAGGCTTCGAGAATCGCACCCGCAACCTTCGGATTGGAAAGCGGTAGAACGTACGCAACCAGAAAGATCCCCACTAAGGCTGCGGCTATCTTCCACTGCTTCATCGCACCCCCACCCATCCGCGCATCCATGGCCATTGCGCCACGGGAAGTTCAGAAAAAAACAGCGCTTCCATCGCCGCAACGCCCCCATCGCCGTTAGACGCCGATCGCCGCCTCCTGGTCCTTCAGATTCTGCTTCAACACGGACTCGATGCAGCCCCAGAAGCCCCGCAGGCACCGAATCTTGAGACGATAGAAGATCATGACCCCATCCTTTCGATCCGACACCAGGCCCGCGTTCTTGAGGACGGCAAGATGCTTCGAGACCGTCGATTGATCCGCCCCGACCAGTTCGGTCAGGTCACAGACGCACATCTCCGAGTCGGCCAGGGCATCAAGCATCATGAGCCGACTCGGATGGGCGAGGGCCTTGGCGATCCTCGCCCGAGCTTCGTAAACCTGTCGATTCTGGCTTTTCATGGCTTAATGGTAATATTACCATGAAAGGGCCCGCAAGTCAAGCACTTGATCGATCGCGGTTTTCGGAAGCCGGAACCCGGCCTTACCCGGTGTACGAATTGACGAACAACTGTACGTCCCCCATGTCCACCTTGCCGTCGCAGTTCAGGTCCGCTGCAAAGCAGTCAACGTCCACCGGAGCGTCCGGACCTCTCAGACATGCTACGAAAAGGCGCCAATCGACCTCGTCCACATCACCGTCGGCGTCCAGATCGCCGATCAGCTCGCAGGTCGATTCCACGCCTCTGGGAATCCCCTGGCGCAGCTCACACGCTGTCGGATGCAAATCCTCGCAGTCACCACTCGGCAAACAGCAAGCCGCCCCCGCCCCCGGTGTGTGGTGGATAGGTCCGATTTGCCATCCGGTCCGGTTGCCCGTCTCATCATACAGGTCGATGACGTCGAAGCTCTCGTAAAAGTCGCCCGGTCCGGGAGGCTTGTACGTGATTGTCGTCCGCAGACGCTTGGGATCCTCGGTGTGCAGGAGCAAACCGGCCACTTCGACCTCGAAGAAGACGTCGAAGAAGCTGTCGGCCAAACTGGCTTCCGGACCGAACGGCGGAACGTCCAAAGTACCCGTCGTGTGGTCAAAGTGCTCGATGATCGCGCCCAGTGACGGAATCGTCGGGTGGACTCGCACGGCCACCGGACCCAATGACGGGCTCGACCCCGTGAGATCGAGTTGCTGCATCACGGTGCGAACCTCATCGAGGCCGTCACCGTCGTCATCGAATGCGTCACCCTCCTGCAAGCCCTCGAAGTACACCACCACCTTTTCCGGCCCGCTCAGGAAGATGGTCTCGGTGCCGCTTGGACCCGTAAGTTCCATCTCGGCGATCGAATGCCTGTACACGTCAATTTCGATCGCGGACGGGTCCGAACAATCAGCGGCATCGCAAGCGGTGCCCGGCGCCTGCGGAGCACCGCCCAGCGCAACGCAACGTTCCATGTCCAGATCGAGGCAATCCGGCGGCGGGGTGCCGAGGGCGACACACTCGAAGGCACTACGGTCGAACTCGTCGAAACTCCCGTCGCAGTCGAGATCCGCTTCCCATATGTTGCAGTCGGGATACTGCGACAGATACGCAAGCGGGTCCGTTGTCGCAAGAAGAAACGCGCTCGTGTCGTTCGAGTCCACGACTCCGTCGCAGTTCATGTCCGGATCGCATGGACACACCTCCGCGCAGTGTCCGGCCAGCAACTCGCTGCACGTGAAGTCCGCAAAGCAGCAAGCCTCGGGCGCCCCGGGACAGATCAGGTCGGAACACTCCGCGCCGTCGTACCAGATACCGTCCGACTCCTGACACTGAACTCGGCTCGTGGCGTCTATACATGCGCCGCTCACGCAGCAGGCACCCGCCGTGCATGAGTACGCGGTCACGTGCAACTGGTACGGACCGTGCAAGCTGCCATTGACATCCGAATGAATCGGATAGTGATAGGTTCCCGCGGCGAGATTCTCCCATAACCCTCTGAAATTCCCATCCTCGCAACCAGCGATTTCTCCGGCCCATGACGACGCCGTCGCGTTCACGAAGGCGCATTCCGGACAGGCTGTGTTGACTCCCAAGTAAACGGGAACAGCCATGGGATCCGTGCAGCAATAGTTGATAACGACGTCCGCACACGAGTCGATCTCGAAGCTCTCCCACCACACAACCCTTTGGCCAATGCAGTCATTCGCCGTGGCCGTCGAGTTGTCACCGGAAAGCGTGACCGTCGTCCCGTCGATGGGCACGGCGACGACAGTTGCGTCGGTGCAATCATCCGCCCCTGTGGAGACCGGTTGCATACAACAGTTCGGGTCGCAATCCGTGCCCGCGCCCAGGTATGTGCCGCCCATTGATTCGCAGGTGCTGTGTCCGATGATCTCGCACCGGCCGCTGGGCAGGCAGCACCCCCCCGGCGGTCCCGTCACGCCGGTCAAGCAGAAGCCCAGGTCGTTGGGAATGGTGCAGTTCACCGTCTCGCCAACCTTCGCGCAAGAAACGCCGTCACCCGACTGCGAACTGAGCCAGAAGAACCAGCACTCGGGCTCGCCCGTGCCCTGGATCGAGACCCATCCACTCTCGAGCACACAACACGAAGGAAGGTCGACGCCGTAGTAGTTCAGCATGTGATCCAGATACGGAACGCCTAGCGCTGTCCTCGCCACGGGGAGTCGGTACGAACACACTTCCTCGCCGGGTCCGACGCCCGAGGCGGCATTTCGGTAGAACTTGATCTCAAACAGCGGCGGATCCTCGTCGCATTCGACGCGCTCCGGACCGACATCCACGAGGTCGAATCCCCACCAGTGCAAGTCGCATATTGGGTCGGTCACACCGGCGAAGTTGTCGAACATCGTCTGCGCCGGCGATGACCCGTCATCCGCGTAATACGCCCCCCACCGCTCACCCGGTGTGTGGGCCGCCTGACCGTACAACGATCCGTCCGGACACAACGGCGGCGAAGGACAGGTCACGTCGCCACAGCTCGTGTCCGGCGGTTGCCCGATCCCCTCTCTCTGCTCACAGGCGCCGAGTGTCACGTTCTGGCACGACCCGTCCGGGAGGCAACAGGCCTGCACGGTCTCGCAGGCGTCGTCGACGCCGGAGTTGTCGCCGTCGTTCAAACACGTCTCGGCGCCGATCGGCGAGGGCACCCCCCCACTCTCATCGCAGCACAATGGATCCGTCTCGGCGCACCCATCGTCGTAGCAACACGCGACGGACACCTCCAAGCACATGGTGTTCGGCCCCTGTGGCGTGCCCTGAAACAGAGAGCAGCAGACCGGCTCGTCGAGGCGGCATGAGCCTTGCTCAAAGCAGCACGCCTGCATCGCTCCCGTACAGCTCGAGTCCGGACCGCCCGGTACGCCTCCCCTGGCTTCGCAGATCGCGGGAATGAAGTCTTCACACGGCTCACCGGACGGAAAGCAGCAGGCCTCCGCTTCCGGGCAGCTTCCACTCGCGCAATCGCTCCCCGGGCCCTGTGGCGCCCCTCCGCCCTCTATACAAACCTCGGACGCAGCGTCATCGCAGGTGCCGTCCGCGCGACAGCACGCCTGAGGACATATGAATGTCGCGCAGTACTCCCCCTCGAACCACGCACCACCAGCACTCGTACACTGCGCCGCTTTCGCCGTTCCGATGCACTGGCCGTCAACACAGCAAACCCCGAGAGGTTCGTCACTTCCGGTCAGGCACCAGCTCAGATCGAAGTCCGTTTCGCGGCCGTCCCCGCTGCAGTCGAGCGTGAATCCGTCATGAGAGCAGGAAGTGCCATCGCCGTCAGGGGAGCTGGTCCACAGGAACCAGCAGTCCGGCCCGCCGGTGCCCTGGATGGACACCCAGCCGACACTCAGGAGGCAACATATAGGGAATTCGACATGGTATTCCTTCATCTCGAATTCGGTATACTCATACCCGGTGGGGTTACCGGGTACGTCCACTACATACGAGCAGGCCTCCATGCCGGGCACCTCCGCGGCGAAGGAGTGCTCGTAGAACCGGATATCGAAGGTCATGGGCTCTTCGTCGCAATCGCCCCACGCGCCATCGTTGAAGATGTCGAGGCCCCACCAGTGCAAGTCGCAAACCGGACCGCTAAGGCCACCGAAGTTGTCGTAGCGCCGGAGCGATCCAGCGACGAAATCCGCGTCTGATACTCCGGCCCTCCAATCCAGCGCACCCGGAAGGTCCGGAAGTTGACCTCCAAGCGCTGTAGCCGGACACTCGGGAAGCTTCGGACAAACCGTGCTTGCGCACGCCGTGCCCGGCCCTTGCACAACCCCGTTTTGAACGTTGCAATCAGTTCGTGCCAGGTCCCGGCAGCTCCCATCGGGAAGGCAGCAGGCCCACGGACACTCGACGGTCACGCACTCCCGGCCCTGGTGCCAGATCCCACCTCGACCCAGGCACCAGTTGTCGGTCGTCCGGTCCGTGCAGGTGCCGTCGTAGCAGCATGCACCGACGCAAGTCGGGTCGAGATCACAGTCCGGATCGTCACAGTCGATCAATTGATCGCCATCGTTGTCTAGCTGGTCGTCGCAAATCTCCACGTCGCCGCACGTTATCGTCAGCGTAAACGCCCCCTCCGCGCCTTCATATCCGTCGACTACGATGAAGTACTCGATAGCGGTCGCCGCGATGAAAGTCGATACTTCATTGTCGAACTCAATGCAGGTGTGGGGCGCACACTCTCCCTCGAGGACGAACACGTCGAGATCGACATCGCCCAGGTCAGACAGAGTCGCCGTTACCGGCGTGTCCACGTCGGTCGTGAATCGATACGCGATCTCGGGCCCGCTCTCGGTCCATTCGGAGCAGAGGTATAAGTCGATGAAGTTTGCGTGTCCGACAGTTGTGTCCTGCACGATGTCATCGCAGGCGATGTCCACGCCCGGGTCGCATACCTGTCCACCGGCGACGAGGGCCGCCTCTCGACCGTCTGCGCTCGCTGCATCCGACGAGAACTCCACACAAGCGATACACGCGACCGCGATGTTGAATAAAACAACAAGTGGTCTTCGCACGATCCCCTCGCGACTTCTGAGGTGCGAGCCCCCTCACTCGGAACGAAACGCGTCTGCCCGTACGGGCAGACACTAGGTCAGTATAACGGCACCGGACGTGGCATTCAATCGTCTTATTCGGACGTCGCGACTCTTGCGATGACACACCTGTTCGGTGCCCTCCTCAGGCGGCCGCCGGCCACCGGGCGAGTCGCCATCGACCCCGCGGATTCGACAGTCGGGCAACGTCCCCCCGCCCTACGCGAACGGGTCATGCACTACCGCCTGCCCGCAGTACATGCACTTGGGAAAGCGACGGGCGATCGTTCGGTTGCACGACGGACAGGTCACCGCGGTCTTGCGGACCTTGCCGTCGAGCTTGCCGTCCGAGAGATCCAATTCGTTGATACGGTCGATCAACTGCAGGTCGATCAGTTCGAGCTTGTCGCGAACGAGCGACCATAGCGCCTCACAGGCCATCAGCGCCCGCTCGAGTCGATCCTCCAAGTCGCTCGCGCTTGTTTGTGCCGCCCGCGCCTCGCGGGATGCCCCAGCCGCCTCGACCTGCGCGCGACGTGCAGTACCGTGTGACGCGAGTGCCCAAAACATGCTCATCGGTCAATCCTCCTCAGTTGAAGCTCGTTACTCGCCGGGTTTTCGCGCGAAGACAACCTGTCCGGTTGCGTACCGACATGCCGGTTGACACAACGCGTGCACGATCTCGGCAACATCGGTCGGTTGCAGAGTCTGGTCCGAAGGAAAGTCGGGGAATGCATCCCGCAGCATCTTTGTCTCCACCGCGCCCGGCGCGACGGCGAACACTCGGATACCGACGCCGCAACCCTCTTCCGCGAGAGCCTTCGTCCAAGCGTTGACCCAGGCCTTGGAAGCCCCGTAAGCGGCAAAACCGGGAAACGGATCCACCGAGGCAACCGACGAAATGTTCACGATCACCCCGCTTCGTTGTCTTGTCATAACCGTCCAGGCGGCGCGACAGGCGTAATAAACGGCGCTTACGTTCACGGCCAGGATCTTGTCGAAGAGCGGCGAGTGCAGTTCCTCGATTCTCGCCAGCGGGGCAACACCCGCGCAATTGACCAGAATGTCAACTCGCCCGAATCGCTCAACCGTGGATTCGATCAGGGTATCGATCTCGCCGAGGGCGGTGACGTCCGTGGGCTGCACATGACAGCAACCGCCCCCGCGCTCAATCTCCGCCCTTGTCTGTTCGAGTTCGTCGACCGACCGTGACGCCGCAACGACCTGGGCCCCGTCGGCGGCGAAACGTGCACACACCGCCCGGCCGATGCCTCGACCCCCGCCGATCACCACCGCAACTTGTCGATCCATGCCTTTCTCCCTTCATGGAAGGGGCGCGCCCCGTTGAAGGTGCACGCTCCCGGACAAGGTGCGCGCCCCGACGCGTGCATACTACACCCATTCCATCCCCTGTACACAGGTTGGATCGTCGCTCGTCTCTTGTGTGTCTAGGTGCTGCCGAGGTCCAGTGGGCGGCGCTGAGGGGAAAATACTCGGGACGATGTCACCCGGCGGACCCGGGCTCGGCCTACCGGTATGCGTACGCGTCAACGAAATGCGACGGGCACGTCGTCTTCGATTCCGGTGGGTGAGTGCTCGAGGGTCTCCGTGCGGCGAGTGCGCACCGGAGTTAAGACCTGCCCACCCGTCCGCGTCGGCGGCTCTTGCTTCCTGGCGATGTGGAACCGGACCAGATTCGTTATCAAGACCGTAACGAGCATTTGCGCCAAGCCGAAACTGATCAGCCCGGCCAGCACGACACGCGACCAGTGCAGATCAACGTAACCGTCGGCAAGACGCGTCCAGACGCCGGGACCGATCAGACAGACCAACAGCGGGATCGATAAGGCACAGGCGACCGCGAACCCAATCACGGAGTGGGTCCTTTCGAGAAGAGTTGACACGAATGTCGGAGACCTGGGCTCCGGATCACACAACCGGCGGAAGTGATCGGTCAAGACACTCGCCGAGAGTAGCGTCACGCCGACCGCACCGAGCAGGGTACAGAAGAGCAGGCGGTAGATCATGTCCTCTTGCAGACTTCCGACACGAAGCCACATCTCCATCGGATGCGCGGCGAGCAAGACCATCATCGCAAGACACAAAATCGCCGCTCCGGCGAACAGCTTCGCCGGTCGCCACATTAACGACATCTCGAAGATCGTGTGGAGGAAGCGCACCCCATCGCGCATTACGTGTAGCTTCGACTCACCGACGCGTTCCTCGTAAGTCATCGGGCGCTCGACGATCGTGAGGCGATCATCCATGAGCACACGGGCGCTCATCGCCGGAGTGAAGTGGAGTCCGTTGGGCAAGGGGTAGAGCTGCGACAAGACACTCCGGCGAATCACTCTCATCCCGCTCGCGGTGTCGCTCACAACCTTGTTGCTAAGCGCGGAAAGGATCAGGGCGTAGGCCCGATTGCCAAGCCGACGGATCGCCGGCATTTGACTCTTCGGCCCCAGCCTGGAACCGATCGCTACGGCTGCCTTCTCCTCGACCAACGCTTCGCACAGTGTTGAAAAGAACCGCGGATCGCAGGTCCCGTCCGCATCGAGAAACCCGACGAGTTCGCCCGACGCCTCCTCGAAGCCGCGCTTGATGGCGGCTCCATATCCACGGTTCCGCTCGAAAACTATCAGGCGTGCTTCGCCGTAAGAGGCCGCTATCTCCGCGGTGCGGTCCGTCGATCCGTCGCTCACGACGATTACCTCGACCTCGTGCACCGGCGACGTGGCCACGATCTCCGCGCGGGCGGCGAGCGTTCGCTCGATGATCGAGCCGATGACAGCTTCCTCGTTCAACGCGGGGATGACGACGGTCAGCTTCATGACAAGTTCCCATAACTATGTCGGTGGCGGGCCGCACCGAGTTGAGTTGTTTCTCGCGGGCTCGGCGCGCCCCCGCGGTCGCGGGTTCAAACCGCTTCTAAACCCGGCCGAAAAACACGTCGATGGGACCGATAACGATGAGTATGGCCACACAACCCGCCGTTGATATCGGTGACAACGGTCCGCGCGGACTAGACGACCCGAGCGGAGCGCTGACCGAGCAGCACGCGCCGCGACCTCAGTGTCCGGCATCCGACGTATCGGTCGCAGCGCCGCAGCCTTTCCGATTGTCGATCGCAGCCGTCGCCGTCGCCGTCGTGGCTCTTGTTCTCGCCCTGCTCCCCGGACGCGCGGCGATTCCTCCGCTGATCGAGTCCGACTACTGCTACCTGCTGACCGCCGCCGACCGGTTCCACGACGGCCACGGACTGACCGCCACAAGTCCGGTCGCACCGTTTCAACCGTGGACCTGGCAAAGCGACTGGACGTTTCTCACGCGCTGGCCGGTCGGTTATCCGCTGATGATCTCAGCGATCAGGAGCCTGCTTGGCATCTCGACGGTTCAAGCCTGCCAGTGGATAAACGTGCTCGCGTGCGCATCCGCGCTGGTCGGGTGGTTCGTGTGGATCAGCCGGAGCGTGCCGCCCGGTGTCACTCGGATACTGCTCGCCGCCGCCGCCGCCGGATGCTCCGTCTCGGTCGCAACACTCACTAATCCATCGACCGACGCGATACTGCTCGCCGTTCTGCCTTGGATCCTCCTGTTCGTCCACCGCGCCGTCGGTCTGACGCGGGACGGTCTGGATCGCGAGTCACAGCGGCGAGCGGTAGTATGGCTGGCCGTCGCCGGCTTGCTCTCCGGCGGGTTGTTCTGGGTTCGCTACGCCAGCGTGTTCGTTCCTCTCGCCGTCGGAGCCTATCTCCTTCTCGAACGGCGTCTGCCCTGGAGAATCTGCCTCCAAAGGACCGCCGCGTTCAGCGTCGCCGCCGCCGGCCCCATCGCCGCCCTCCTCCTACTCAACACCTTGTTGGGCGGTGAAACATCTGCTCAGGCACAACTGAACCTCGGAAGCACGATCGGTCTTGACCTCTCACTCGCCCAGCTCGGGCGGGCATGGTGGCGCTTCACGGACCTCGGCTACTACGACTACCGCCTGGCGAGCCACTGGTTTTTCGCCCTCTGGCCCGCGGTGCTTCTTCTCGCCCTCCTCTGCTCGCGCAGTGCCCGCGCAACGCTTCGCGGCTTCCTAGCGAATCCATGTGTGTACCTTAGTGCGATTGCCGTCATCGCCCTTCTGTTCATGCTGATCGGCGCCACGGCGTTGTTTGGCGACAAGTTCGATTACGTCGGGCTAGGTCGCTACTATCAGCCTGTCAGACCGCTCTACTTTCTTCTGTTCGCCGCGCCGCTGGCATTGATTCCCCACCGAGCGGCCCGCGCCGCCTTGTGCCTCGGCCTGTTCGTAGCATGCTCCTGGACGATCCAGCAGGAGTGGTCCAGGACGTACAACCGCCGGCTCAGTGCCAACCACACGGCAACGCCATATGGACGATGGTCGCGCTCTTTTGAACCCGGGGCGTCGCAGCTCTACGGATGGCTTAAGAACCTTAACCGACCGGAACTGGTCGTGGTCAGCAACTTCCACGAGTTCATCACCCTCGAAACGGGGATTCCGGCGCTTTCGATACCGCCGGACACGGACACGCTCGACCGATGGATCGGTCTCATTTGCGCAGGGCGGGGCATCACCGACCCGCACGTCCTGTTCGTCCTGGAGTCGGACAACGGGTGGCGGGACTACTGGATTCCCAAACCCGCCGAGGTGATCAGGACCTTCGGCCTCTCGCACAAGCCCCGTGTGCCCGACGCTTTCGGACACTATGTCTACGACTACGCACCGGGCCTTCTCGCGAACGATTCCCAGGCGCAGCCGACGCCCGACTACTCACCCGAAACTTCGTAGAAAGTGAGTTTATTCGCGACGGTGTCCAGCGTGGCTACCGTCCCGCGCCGCGCCCGATGGAGAGCACCGGGGTTTATGATGCGCTTACTTCCGACCGTCTCGTCCCGGGGAGCGTGGGTGTGACCGTGAAGTATGTAATCGACATCCAAGCTTGCGAGTGCCGCCTGGAAACCACGTTCGTGGCCATGAAACACGGCAAACGTCTTGCCACCCAGCGTCAACCGAATCGGCATGCCGCCCGGAGGCGCAATTCCGACGGCCCTAAGATACGCTTCCTGGGCCCCCGTGGGCGAGTCCATGTTGCCCCAAACGAAACTGCAAGGCTTTCCCACCAGCTCATCGAGGACCTCGTTTCCGCCTACGTCACCGCAGTGGATCACATGTTCCACGCCGAGGTCGTCGAACAGCGCCATCGCGCTGCGTACAAGTAGATGCCGGCCGTGACTGTCTGACAAAATCCCGATCAGCAACGGTGGACCTCTTCTGGTCGGCCGGATAGCGGCGGAAGTCACTGCCAACTCGGCGGTGGATACCCCCAGTATAGACGCGGATGGTCCCAGACAATAGCCCCGTGCCGCAAGTCATTGTCCTCGACGAGATCGGCCGTCCGGAAGCCCGCCACGCTGCCGCTCAGGTGAAGAAAGTTGGCGTAATCCCCGTGGAACTTTCCCAGGCGCTCGCCGCGAAACCCTCTCGCGTATTCCGTCGCCACATTTCGCGGGGACCCAGCCGGCGAGTTCGGCGCGATGTCGAACATGAAGACGGTGTTCGGCTTTCGTGCGAACAGTTTTCCCGGAAGCAACGCATTCGGGAGATCGGGGTAACCCGGCGCATCGCGCGATCCGTTCGGCGCCGCTCCCAACCCGTCAAGAACCTGGTTCATTCCGTAGTGAAACTGGTTCTTCCCGCTGCCACTCTTGAAGGCGGCGGTCAAGTTCTTGGATGGACAAATCCAAACGTCGACGTTCGGAAACTCCTTTATCGCATAGTTGACGCCCGCGACATCCGCGTAGGAGGGTGCCCCTATATAAGGAGGCAACGCGTTGTACCAGGTGTGACGCTTCAACAATCCACCAGCCAGGTAGGTGCCCTCGGTCGGCAGATAGTCGCGATTGTCGTCACGGTAGAACTGTAGCGCCATGCCCCATTGATGGAGGTTGCTCTTGCACTGCAACCTGCGGGCTCTTTCCTTGACGCTCCCGAGGCCGGGAATCAGAAGCGCCAGCATGAACGCGACGATCGAGATCACCAGAAGCACTTCGGGCATCGAGACGCCCGGTCGAACCGCACCCCCTGGCGTCTGGCGACTCCCCGGAGCCCGTTTCTTCCGCATGCACAACGCCATACGACCCTCACGTTGAGCCAAGCGTCTGGATCTTAACGATAAGTGAGCCAACAGTGAGACTGTGATGATACCAGATAGGGTGTTCGGCTGCCAGTCCGAACGGCCTGGACGACCGAGCAGGAGGCGGAGAGCGGAGTGGACAGCGCGGCAGGCACCCGTGGAGAGTCCTCAATCCGCGAGAAACTCGACCGACCGGCACGTCAGGTCGAACAGGCGATAAACTCCTTCGTCGATCGCGGCGCCCTCAACCCTCAGCGATATTGCGTACGCCACGCCTGTCTCGAGCACGACGCTTCGAACGACGGTCTGCGTGGCCATATCCTGCACCTCGACGGCAACGCGATCACCCATCCTGCCCTCCGCGCGGGTGGGTGGCGGGCCGAACAGGGTCCGCAACCAGGAAGGCCGGTTCTGCTGGAGAATGAGGTCGCACACCCTGATCGCGGTGACTTCCTCCTCGAGACTCAGGCGCCAGACCGACAACTCCGCTGATGCTCCGCGCGCTCCTGAGAATCGGTACTGATAGACCGTCGAGACCCGTGAGGACTTCCGCTCCTCCGGCCCGAACGCTTGAGGCGGGCAGAATGAGATTTCCCAGCCGGCTGGCTCCGTCCGCCCCGCTAGGAGGCGGCCTGCCCTTTGCCAGGTCATAGCCCCGGCCAGCCCAGACGCGATCATGAGCAGCGCCAGTGAGGAAAGCCACGCTCGGTGGGGCCGCGCCGGTTTCGCGCCGCTGTACACCTCAACAACCATAGGCGACCCATGCTAGCGCATCCCTCGGCGATCACAACCGTTGACGTTGGGCATTCCAGAGATTAGAGTCATCGCCGAGGTCCCGGTGCGCTGAAGCGCGAGCGGCGTGCGGAGACCCATAAGTTCTCGGTGTGTTCGCACCGTATATGAAGGGCCACGTTATGGGCCCGGGTGCGGCGGTCTTGGTGGGCGGTTTCTCTCCGACCAAGTCCAGCCTGGAAGATCGCGATTCGGGTCTGCGTGCTGCGAACTGCCGCATCCTGCGGTATGATTGGCGACGACCGCATGCTGGGCGTGGCTGAGCCTGCGCTGCTGAAGTCGGCGGGTAGCGCGCCGTCGGGAACCGGTCGGCTCGGAAGGGATTCTCACGGCGATCGGGTGGTGACGCCCCTCTTTTACGTTAGGAGACTAGTCAGGTGCAGATACGAGTGACGGCCCGTCATGTCGAGATAACAGACGAGGTTCGGAGCTACATTGACGAGAAGGTGGGAAAACTCGAACGGTTCTACGACAGGATTCAAGAGGTCGAGGTCATTTTGGACCACGAATCCGAGCAGTTCACGGCGGGAATGGTCGCACGTACCGACCGCAAACACACGTTCGTGGCCAGCGAGACCGGCCCGGACACGTTCGCCTTGATCGACCTCGTCACCGAGAAGCTCGAACGACAGTTGAAACGGCACAAGGAGAAGAACCGAAGCCATAAGGGCGGCGCCGCAGCGGACGGCAACCTAGGCGAAACATAGACCGCTTTGCCGGGTTGACTCAGTGGACCCCACCGCACGACAACGCCGGTCTTCTCGAATTCGTAGATCGTAACGCCATAGGTGGCTCGTTGGGTGTCGGTGGTCACCTGCCGCACCGTTGGATGAACACTTGGGAGAAACGGAAGTCGGCATGAAGCTTTCGGAACTGATTCACGCACCATCGATTATTGCTGAACTGGAGGCGTCGGATCGAAAGGGCGTCATCAAGGAGCTTGTTCAGTCGCTGGCCGACAACGGCGAGATCTCGCAGGAAAACGTGGCGACGATCTCCCGGGCCGCCATAGCACGTGAGAACCAAGGCAGCACCGGATTCGGAAAGGGAGTTGCTGTTCCTCACGTGAAGCACGACTGCCTGAAGAAAATGACAGCGACGGTCGGGCGGTCGAGCCACGGCGTGGACTTCGCCGCGCTGGATCGCGCGCCGGTCTATACAATCTTCTTGCTCCTCAGCCCTTCGAACGAGCCGGAGGAGCACCTGGCCGCCATGGAAAAGATTTTCCGGTATTTGCAGCGAGAAAACTTCCGCCGATTCCTTCGGCAGGCGGATTCGGGCGAATCGATCGCCGAGCTCATCAGGGAAGCCGACGATTCGCAGAACGACTAGGATGGGTCGCCGGGTTCCATCCCTTTGACCAAACTCTATCGAAATGGAAAGGTAAACCGAGATTGTCGGACGCGAGCACCCATGCTGTGCGCGAGGCGACGGTCGGAAACAGACAGGGCCTGCATGCCCGTCCGGTTATGCAGTTCGTTGATCTGGCGTCGAGCTACAGCTCGCGCATATCGGTAACGAATGTATCGAAGTCGGACGAGAGGCTCGACGGCAAAAGCGCGATGGAAATGATGTTGTTGGACGCACCCCAAGGAAACGTTTTGCGAATCGAGGCGAGAGGCGAGGATGCATGTATCGCGGTTGACGCCCTCGCCGCCCTGGTCGAAGCCGGTTTCAAGAGCGAACCGTCCGGCAAGGCTCACCCGGACAAAGACGAAACCCAACCCTGAAGTGTCGGTCGAGGGCAGGCGTGAGAATGTGGCACGAAAACGGCACCGCCGTGGCGTATCCGGCGGATTCGGATTACCAGGCAAGCCGCGATTCGTCCGACGAGACGAGAAGCTGAGTTGCTCCATGGAGATTCTCCGCGGCATTTCCGTAGCACCGGGCGTCGCCATCGGTGAAGTTGTCGTCCTGGAGGCCGAAGACTATCGAATCCCGTTCCGGACAATAGCCAAAACAGCCGTTGAGGAAGAGTTGCGCCGCCTCGACGACGCCTTCTCCAAGTCCGTGGAGGAGCTGAGGGCACAGGCCAAGTACCTCAACTCACATCTCGGGCGCGACGCCGCAAACGTATTCGAATGGCACATCGGAGTGCTCAGTGATGATCGACTCCGAGAGTCCATCGAAAAAATGATCCGTGGCGAGCATTCCGCCGCGTATGCGACCAGCCGGGTGATGCGGGACTATCAGCGCCGGTTCATGAAAATGAGCGACCCGCTGCTCGTCGAACGCATCCGAGACGTCCAGGACATAGAGCGGCGCCTCTTGCGGCACATCCTCGGTGAGTCACGTGAGGACCTGGCCCACCTGACCAAGCCGGCCATCCTCGCCGCTCACGACCTGACGCCCACGCAAACGGCCCATCTTCCAGACACTAAGATCATCGGTGTCGTCCTCGATGCCGGGGCAGCCACATCCCACACCGCAATCCTGCTGCGATCGTGGGGACGACCCGGCGTAATAGGCCTCAACGACATCTCCACGCGAGTCAGCGGAGGCGATCTCGTAATCGTCGATGGAACGAACCAACTTGTAATAGTCAATCCAAGCGACGCGACGCTGGAGGAATACCGGACACGCGAAGCCGCCTTCACGCGCTTCGCCGACGAGTTGAATGGGCTAAGAGAACTCAGCGCTGTCACGAGTGACGGACACCGAGTCTTCTTGCTGAGCAACATCGAATTCCCGCACGAGGCGGCGGCGGGTGTCGCCAGGGGATCGGATGGCGTCGGCCTGTACAGAACCGAGTTCCTCTATTTGCGACCGGAGGGTGCCCCCAGCGAAGAGGAACAGTACCAAGCCTATAAGAAAGCGATCGAGGGCGCGGACGGCCAACCTGTCACAATCCGCACGTTCGATCTGGGCGCGGACAAGTACACGCAGCAGCGAAGTTACGAACAGGAACGCAACCCCATGCTGGGGTTGCGATCGATCCGCTACAGTCTGCGAAACCTGGACATGTTCAAAGTGCAGTTGCGGGCGATTCTGCGAGCGTCGGTGCACGGGAAGGTCCGGGTCATGTTCCCGTTGATCAACAGCCTCATGGAGTTTCGCCAGGCCAAAATGACGGTCCACGATGCCAGGGAGGACCTGGAGGACGCCGGGATCCCGGCGGCGGCGGACATCCCGATCGGGATGATGATGGAGACACCGGCGGCGGCCATCCAGGCGAAGGAATTCTGCCGCGAGGTAGACTTCATGAGCATCGGGACGAACGATCTGGTACAATACCTGCTCGCCGTGGACCGGGGGAACGAACGTGTGTCGCAGTTCTACAACCCGTCGCACCCGGCGGTGCTGCGTACCCTGCGGGATATAGTGCGTACCTGCACGCACGCCGGCGTGGAGTGCAGCCTGTGCGGGGAGATGGCCGGTGAGCCGCTCTACACCGCACTGTTGCTCGGACTCGGCCTGCGGGAGTTCTCGATGGCTCCGGCGAAGATTCCGGAAGTGAAGAAGCTGGTTCGGTTGATCACCTTACGCCAGGCTCAGCGTATCGCCCGAAGGGCTCTCAGTTTTGACACCGACCGCCAAGTGACGAACTACTTACGGAATGAAACCAGAAAAGTACTGCCCGAGGACCCTATCTAGGACCGGGTGTAGGAATACGGAAATAGAGGAATAATGAGGGACGATGTCGCCCTCGGCGGAGTATGAAGGGGTGTAGCACCACACCCGCCGCAACGTCGGCGGGTCTCGCGTGTTTGATGGGAGGTTTACGAGACAACGGTATCGCCGATGTCGAAGAGCGCAGCCGGTGGATGTTCCGGTACACCGTGTCTGGCGATCTGCGATTCATTTCGCACCACGACACGTTGCGGCTTTTCCGGCGGGCGCTCGTTCGGGCGAAACTGCCGGTGCGATGGTCGGAGGGGTTCAACCCGCACCCGCGGATCACGATCCCTCTCCCGCGCCCTGTGGGTATCGCCTCCGACGCCGAAGCGGTCGTGGTTTCGACCGACGGACCCGTTGAACCCGAGGATGCCGTGCAAAGTCTTGAACGCCACACCCCGGCGGATCTGCGAATGATCGCAGCGCGGAACCTGAAGCCCGGCGAGAAGATCGAGCCGGTATTGGTCCGTTATAGCGTGGAACCTGCCGATTCGCCGATCTCGAACTTGCAGGCCCGCGCGAGAGATCTGCTCGAAGCCGACACCGTCCAGGTCAACAGAACAAACCCGAAGAAGGCGAGGACCGTTTTGGTCGACCTGCGCCCCTATATCGTGGACATCAACCTCAAAGGCGAGGAAGTGGAGTTCACCTTGCGGGTAACGAACAACGGAACAGCCAGACCGGCGGAGATTGCCGGCCTTTTGGGGTATCAGGCTGATGCGATCAACCATCGCATCCGCCGCTTGGAGATCCAATGGCGATAGAATCGACGGCCGACGAACAACTGACCTCAGCCACGAAGAAGACGGCGGCTCCTAGAACAAGGCGACGAAAGACAGCGAAGCGCAAGAAAACGCGGACATCGGCTAAACCCGAATCCACCGATACGGGTAAGGCCGCGGCGCCGTCCACCTCGGATACTTCGGTGACTCAAGTGGACGTAGCCGACGTGGCGGCCGCGCCAACGGCGGAGACCGTGACGGCTACTGCGGCGGAGACGAAAAAGGAACCTCCGCGCCGAAAGACCAGGCGCGGCCGGACTCGGCGTCGCCCTTCGGCTCCCGCAGCTACCGAGGCACGGGATGGCCAGGCCCAAGCCGAAAAAGTGACCGGGGACGGAGAAGCAGAACATTCCGCTGCCAAACCGGAAGTGGATAAGCCCGATCCAACCGCCGAGGCAGCCCCGGTTAATCGCGGTTCGCGCCCAATAAGGGGACCGGCAGACTCCAAACCCTCCACGACTTCGAAGCGCCGACCGAGGAAGAAGACGCGGCGCGGAACATCCGACTCTGGCGCACCGAAGCCCGCCCCACCCTCCAGGCCGGAGCAAGAACCCGACAAGGATGAGGAGCCCGAGGAGTACGCCGAGCGTGACGCCTCGGATGACTCCGATATCCAACCCTACACTGACCGCACGGTGACGCCGGACTCCAAGCGCGCGCCACGAGGCGCCGGACGGCGCGAGATGATCATAAACGTCTCGGCGGGTTACGAATGTCGTATCGCCGTACTCCATGAGAACCATCTCGAGGAGCTCTTCATTGAGCGTGACTCGACGCAATCGCACGTCGGAAACATCTACAAAGGCCGCATAACGAATGTCGAGTCGAGCATCCAGGCGGCGTTTATCGATTTCGGCCTGCATAAGAACGGTTTCCTCCACATATCCGACGTTCAGCCGCAGTACTTCCCGGACCACAGCGGGGCGACGGAAGACGTGGGTCGCAAGATCCCGCGTCACCACAGACCACCTATTCAGAAATGTTTCCGCCGCGGGCAAGAGGTGATCGTGCAGATCACCAAGGAGGGCGTGGGCACCAAGGGACCGACTCTGACTTCTTACCTGTCGATCCCCGGACGGTTCCTCGTGATGATGCCCGGCATGAGCCGGCACGGCGTGTCACGCAAGATCGAAGACGAGGCCTCCCGCCGAAAGATGCGAGACCTGCTCAACGAACTTACCTTGCCGTCGGACATGGGCTTCATTCTCCGCACCGCCGGCCTCGATCGATCCAAGCGAGAGCTGCAGCGAGACCTCAACTACCTGCTTCGCCTGTGGAAGACGGTCGTCGATCGAATAAAGCGTCTTCGCGCTCCCGCGTCGCTCTACCGGGAATCCGATCTCATCACGCGAACGATTCGCGACGTATACACAACGGACTTCGAACGTGTCGTTGTCGATGACGAGGCCGCCGCCAGGAAGGCCCGCGAGTTCCTGCGGATCGCTATGCCCCGAACGAAGGCCACCGTCGAACTTTACTCCGATCGCGAGCCGATCTTCCACCGACTGGGCATAGAGGCGGAGATCGAACGCATAAACATGCGCCACGTCCCCCTACCGTTGGGTGGATCGCTCGTCATCGACAGCACCGAGGCGCTTGTCGCCATAGATGTGAACAGCGGCCGGTTCCGCCGCCCGGACGATGCCGAGGAGACCGCGCTCCAGATCAACCTGGAGGCCGCCGAGGAGATCGCCAGACAGCTCCGCCTGCGCGACCTGGGCGGGCTGATCGTCTGCGATTTCATTGATATGCGCCATGAGCGCAACAAACGAAAAGTCGAACAAGCTCTGCGCGAAGCCCTGAAGAAACACAAAGAACGTGCCAGGACCCTCAAGATGAGCGGTTTCGGACTCATCGAGATGACCAGACAGCGGCAGGGACCGTCGATCAGGCGGAACCTCTACTCCGATTGCCCCCACTGTCATGGAGCGGGTCAGGTCAAGATGGCTGAGTCGGTCATGCTCGACGCGATGCGCATGATTCAGCTTGCGACGCACCACGACACCGTCCAGAAGGTCACCTTGAGTTTGTCCGCCGACGTTGCCTTTCAACTGCTCAACAGAAAGCGGGCCGCACTGCACCAGATCGAGATCGAGACCGGCAAGTCCGTGGTTATCCTCGGCAATCCCGATTTCACAAGCGATCAGCTGGAGTGCGTATGCGAGGACCATCGTGGCCGGGAGGTCGCCATCGGCAGCAGAGCGACGGCAGGCCACTAACGCGGTACAACCCCCGCATAGGCCGGCCCACGGATGCTGAGTTGTTGATGTCTTCCCTGCCCCGGGCAGTGCCCGCCGTTACGGCCCACCGAGGTGTACTTTGAGAAGTTTGTAGTCGCCCAAGTCAACATCGTCGTCGCAGTCGAGGGTCGCGCTCTCGCAACCGTGTGCGCCCGGAGGGGTCAGGCCGAAACAGAGCTGCAAGATGGCGAAGTCACGCAGGTCCACGTCCCCGTCAGTGTCGATGTCTCCGTCATCACAGCATGGTTGGCAAACGCCGCCGACGCACGCCTCGCAGTCGCCGCACCCACAATCCTCGGGACATGTGCTGCAGTCTTCACACTCAAGGTCGCATATACCGTTGCCGCACAGCGGCTCACACGATGGGGAATCATTCTGGTCGTAGGACACGTAAAAATCGGCATCCGGGTATGGTGGGTCATTGTCTATCGTCAGTTTCATGCACACCTGGGTCTCTTGGCAGCAACCTGCTGTGTACTCAAACCCGCAGGTATACTCAACCCGTTCGCCGGGGAAGCACCCACAGTCGCAGGCATCGGTAAACTGACATCCACAATCACATTCGCCGTCGCACTCCCAGCCAGGATCGCAGCCGCCAAACCAGCACCAGTCGCATGGGCCGTAGCAGTCGGTCTGCGATATACATGACGGCGGATCGACAGATCCACATTGCGACGGGAGCACACTTGCGGTGACCTCTGCTGAGGAGGGGCAGCCTGTCTGAGCGTCGTAGGTCGCAACCCAGGTCTTGTCCATCTCGTCAACACAGATGTCTATCCGTGGAAACAAGCACAATGTACGCGTTTGGTTGGAACCATAAGTCGGATCTGCTGTGATGGTGACGGTGAGGCATTCGGCCTCACAAGGCGTGTATATCGCCCACGCAAAGTACGGGCAGTACGCAGGACCAGTTTGTGGGCTCACGCACGTATTGTTCAGAGTGCCGCATGCAGGGCTGTGTGTGAAACACACTTGACCCGGATCGGTGAGAAAGCAAAACAGGACATCTACCGTGTTGCCGTCGTCTGGACACGCATCTGCGTAAACCAGATAATCGTCATAAAGGTGACAATTGCAGCCACCTCCGCACAGCTCCGGGCAGTGTGAGGCTGCCAGACCGGCGCAAGAACCATCCCACTCGGTGGTGCAGCACGATGGATCCACGGCACATACCGCCGAGCAGCACGTTGTCGACGCGCACCCGGGCGTACCATTGGCCTGGCAACAGTTCCCTGATCCGGGACATCCACCGCCGCACGGCGGGCCGCCGCAGTCCTGGTCCACCCACTGACAACCGCAGTCGCACTCGCCATCGTTACACCACACCGCCGGGCAGTTGTTCTCGTACTCTGTATTGATCCAGCAATAATCGCACCAGGATTCGCACGGGCTGGTAAGGCAATCCTGCATGGCGCAGTCCCAGCACCACGCATCGCAAAACTGGCATCCGCAATCGCACGCGTCGTCATAAAACCACATTGGATCACAGTTGTTCTCGTCGGGTGTGCCGCAAAAACAATAGTCGCAGCCCGCTTGGCAGACTCCGCCCGCCACGGACTGTGACGGTTTCGCCGCCGAAGAATCTTGTGGTGTCTCGACCACCTTCATGGGCTCGGCCGCGGGCAAAACGTGCCGCACAGCCTGGTCGTGGCCGACT
>CBDUZY010000002.1:0-31785 GCA_965371825.1 uncultured bacterium | reverse complement strand
GTTTCTGCCGCTGTGCATAGAGGAAAGCTCAGTGAACTGAGCCGCGACCGTGAGGGAGCGGACGGCACGCCAAAGTGCTACAACCTTTCTAGAATCGGCACTAGCTCACCCGGAAAACCGGTAGGGGCCGCCCCGGCTGCATTGACGATCTCGAGTATCGCGACAAAGATACTAACGATGCGCATCGTGACTCTAATCACTGACTATGGCACACGGGATTACTACGCTGGCGCGCTCAAGGGCGTGATACTCGGCATCGCCCCGAATGTCCGCATCGTGGACGTCACCCACGACATCGAGCCGCACAACGTTCTGCACGGTGCGTTTGTGCTCCGGCACGTGTGGCCCTGCTATCCGCCGGACACGATCCATCTCGCCGTTGTCGATCCGGGCGTCGGGTCGTCGCGCAAGATCCTAATCGGAAAATACGCCGGCCAGTACGTGGTCGCCCCGGACAACGGACTGATCACTTGGCTGCACCGCGACTTCACGCCCGAGGCGTTACACGCCGTCGAGAACCGGCGTTACTTCTCATCGGACGTGTCGCCGACGTTTCATGGACGCGACATAATGGCCCCGGTCGTCGCCCACATCGCCAACGGCGTGGACCTTCCTCAGTTTGGGCCGCCGATCGACGAGGTCGAGACACTGCCCGAAGGGCACCGAGCCGAACCCGCCGGGCAGGGTCTGCGGGGACGGGTGATCTACGTTGACCGCTTTGGGAATCTGGTCACGAACATCCACAAGGAGCAGCTAGAGTCCGCCGGCCCGCCGGTGACATGGGAGGTCCGCGTCAACGGGCTTGCCGTCGGACCGGTGCGCGAAGCGTTCCACGAGGTCCCGGTCGGCGAGCCCGTGGCACTGACCGGAAGCACGGGCCTTCTCGAGATCGCCGTTCACCGGGGCAATGCGGGCAAGCGATACGGACCGGTCGATGAAATCACCGTCGAGATACTCCCTAAGGCGTAATCATTTCCGGCACTGTAATCGACAGTGGATATTTTCTATCTTAAGCAGATATTTTGTCTCCCTTAGCTGCGAGGCTCCCGGGAGACCATAGCAGTACCACCGCACAATATTCACTACCGAGGTACTGCAAACGCGACGCCAGGCCTGTAAAGCCCGACAGACGATGTACTCTTCAGCCTCTCTCGGGCGCGTCCTCACGCCCGCCGCGGAACTCGGCTCGTCGGACCACCTATTTGCCCCGATCGCGCAAAAACTTCCGCGCGAAACCGAACCGCTCTTCGTGCCAGGGTTCGGCACCCAACCCCCGCCTCCAGCGAAGGTTACGCTGGATACGGCCATCGCCTCTCCTATGCTATCAACCCTGCGATCGTGCGTTTCCCCCGCCGTCGGAGCCGTCAAGCAATTCGGCCGAATCTGCCGACATTCACAGGTATCGCGTCAGGATGACGTGGGGCGCACGGGGGTGCGCGGCTCAGGATGGGCAAAATGTCGGACTGGACTCTTCTCAAAGAACGCACGGTGGGCAAATGGCAGCTTCCGCTGTTTGCCACGTCGCTGGCCGCACTCTCCGGGGCCGTCGTTCTTCTTCGACCCGATCCCTCGGATCTGTCGTTTGACGAAGCTGCCGACACGCTCGACACACTTGTCACGGGCGGACTCTACGAGCGTGCCGTGGAACTCGGAGAGATCGTGCTCGATCGCGAGGACTGCGTGGGAGCGGAGTGCGCCCCGATACACCTGCAAGTCGCCCGGGCGCGGTTCGGCGTCGTTAACCGTCGGGGCGGCGGCGATCCGGAAACCGGCGACAGGGTTGTCGACCACTACCGCGAGGCAGCCTCCCACAAACAGCCGCTGACCGCGAGCGACTTCGAGCACCTTGGCCGAGCACTCGAATGGAGCGGGCAATTCAAATCAGCCCTCGAGTGGTACGAGGAGGCGGTGAAAAGCGGCCACGCCCGGGCGATGGATCTTCGCAAACATATCATCGCACTGACGCGTGACGAGCTCGACGCACCACCCGAGCGGATCGGCGAACTGGTGGACGCTTTTCTCGAAGACCTCGACCACCACAGGCTGGACCTGCGATTGTGGGCGCTCGAGGAGAAGCTTCACGTCCTCGACGAGCGAGGCAAGGTCGCCCGCGGCGAGGAACTTCTCAACGAGAACACCGGCTGGTTTGCCGCATCCGACCTGAAGCAGCATTTCGACTTCCTCCAAGCCTGGGTTCTTTACAAGACCCGCCGGTTTGACGAGGCGGAAGCGTTGTTGCGCTCGGTGCGTAACCAAGTCGAGCGCCACGATGAAGAGGACGCGATGACCGGATGGTTGTTGGGTCATGTGGTAATGCGTGACGGCGGGCCGCAGCGCCCCCTCGAAGCGCTCTCCTTCTTCCGTGACGTGCTGGACCGTCACACGACGGGACCCTACGCGGCGGCGAGCCGAGTGGGGTTGGCTGAGTCACTCGCAATGCTCGAGCGCCACGACGAGGCGGCAATCGCCTACCAGGTGGCGATAGAAGATATCGAGGCGTTCGGGGGCGACCGGCTGGTCGACCTCGACGTGCTTCGAACGTCGTTGGCGGTTGCGGCGGAGACCGAACGGCGGGCTGGGCATCTTCGATCCGCCCTGAGCTACGCCCGTCTCGGCGCCGATCTAGCCGATCGCGAAAGAGTCGAGCAGGCGGTCGTGCACCTGCGGCAGCTCGCCCGAATCGCGAGCCAGTATGCCGACGAGCTTCACCGGGATGAGGTGCGGCGGCGAGAGGAAGGGATCTTCACCGACGAGGCCCCGAGCGACTCGTCGCGTGACATATATGCAGAGGCGGCATCGACTTACGCGGAACTCGCGGAGATCGACGTAGCCGATGACCGGCGCGCGGCGGAGTCGAGTTGGCAGGCTGCCGAACTCTACACGAAGGCCGGAGACCGAGGCCGTGCGATGGAGATCTACCGGGCGTTCACCATAGAGCGGCCGACGAACCCCCTCGTTGCCCGGGCGCTGCACAGATTAGGTCGGCTTCAGCAGACGGCGGGTCACCTGGCCGAGGCGGTCGAAACGTACCGGGAGTGTTATCGCCGATTCCCGCAGACCCTGGACGGGATCCGCACCCTGATTCCGCTGGCCCAGTGCTACCTGTCCATGGGCCCGGACGGTCTCGATCTTGCTGAGAAGACCTTGAGCATCGTTCTCGAAGGATCGGACGTGTTCACTCCGCAGGCTCCCGAGTTTGCCGACGCGCTGTTCCTTCTGGGTGACGTCCTGACGCGTCGCCGAGAATACGAGCGGGCCATTACCTCGCTGGAGGAAGCCCTGGAGCGTTATCCCGAGGATCCACGTGTCTGGCGGGCTCGCTTCCTTCTTGCGGATTCATACCGCCAAAGCGCTTTGGCGTTGCGGGGCGAGGTCGAGGACGCGAAGTTCGAGGGAGAGATACAACAGATACGGGCGGAATCGGCGGCGCGGTTGGCGAGCGCTCGCGGATTGTACCGCGAACTGATCATGGAGTACGAGCTGCGCGGCCCCGCGGGGCTCGACCGGCTCGAGCGCCTCTACCTGCGCCATTCCTATCTGTACGAAGCGGACTGCTATTTCGACGGGCAGGAGTATCGTCACGCACTCAAGCTGTATGAGGAGACGGTCGGCGCCTACAAGGAACTTCCTACCGCCCTCGCCGCGCACGTGCAGATAATTAACTGTCATGTTTTCCTTGGTGAGCCGCGCGAGGCGCGAGCGGCGCTTGCTCGCGCCCGGGTGCTCCTGGACTCCATGAGCGCGGAGGTGTTCGAGAAGAGTGTTTCGCCCGAGACGTCAGAGGACTGGAAGAATTACTTCGGCTGGCTCGCCCAGTCCGAGCTGTTTTAGCCGGAGCAATGTACGCCATGGCGGTAACCGACATTACGACAACTGTGGAGCGTTGCCCAGCGGAGGACGTGTTGAGTCTGTTGCGCGAGCAGGTCGAGTTGTTCGCCCGACTGGAGGGGTTTGCCGGACGGCAGCGGAACCTGGTCACGGGCGAGGATCCGGGCCGACTTCTTTCGCTGCTGGCCGATCGCCAGAAGCTCTCATCCGAACTTCAACGCATCGCAACGATCCTCGAGCCGGTCCGGCGAGATTGGGCGTCATACCGGACTCTTCTCACCAGCCCGCAGCGGATCGAAGCCGACAAGCTGCTGGAAGACGCGACAAATCGTCTCGAGAGGATAATCGAGAGCGACGAACGGGATGCGAAGGTTCTTTCCGTACGGAGGGAGGCCGCCGCCCGGACGCTACGCACCGCTCACTCCGCCGGTCAAGCGATGAGAGCCTACCGCGAGCCGGCTGAACGGACCGGCCGCCTGGACTGCGTCGACGAGGACCCGCGATGATAACCGCCGCTTCCAAGAACACTAACGACTCGGACCTCGTCACGGTCCTGAGAACGTACAACGACGTAACCGAGAGACTGAAACGGTCGCACGAGGCCCTGGCGGGCGAAGTATGTCGCCTCCGCGAGGAGTTGCACGAGAAGAACCGGGAGCTGCAAAAACGTGAGAAACTCGCGGCGCTTGGAGAGATGGCCGCCGGCGTCGCCCACGAGATTCGCAACCCGCTCGGAGGAATCGGCCTGTACGCCTCCCTCCTCGAGCGCGATCTTATTGATCGACCGGACCAGCGCAAGATCGCCCGGCGGATCAGCGCGGGCGTCCAGAACGCCGAGACCATCGTAAGGGACATCCTCGCGTTCGCCGGCGGGGCACAGCCGAAGCTGGGCGTCTTTCCACTCGAGGAACTCCTGGATGACGTGCTCGCCCAGACGGCGCCGCAGGCGGAGGCCCTCGCTGTCACCGTGGAAGTTGATCCGCGCCTGGCGCCGTTCGAGCTGCACTGCGATCCGGGACAGGTGGAACGGGCTCTACTTAATTTACTTTATAACGCGATTGATGCCGCCGGTGAGGGCGGACACGTGTGGATTCGCAGGGGTGAAACCGCCGGCGCGGCGGACGATCGACCCGGCGCGGAGAAGGTCGAGGAGTCCGACCTCGTTTCGATTGTCGTGGAGGATGACGGACAGGGCATAGATCCGGCGTTGCGCGAGCGGGTGTTCAACCCCTTCTTCACCACGAAAGACACTGGAACGGGACTGGGGCTGGCAATCGTACACGGGATCGCCGAGGCCCACGGAGGCTGCGTGACGGCGCGCTCGCGTGACGGTGGCGGGGCGTCGCTGACGCTTTCGCTTCCGGGTGGAATCGGATCGCGCGGAGAGTCGCCCGGTAAGCGGCCGGCGCAGGTCGCCGGATGACACGATGTGGCACGGTCGGCGGGAACGCGATCCAAGCGCCCCCGCCCCCGCAGCCGTCGCTTGGACTTCGAGTTCGGTATGTTCCGCCTTGGATGAACATGGAGGTTAGCACCGAAAGATGGCCCAGATTGCTGTTGTGGACGACAAGGAAATCCTGAGGGAATCGCTCGCCGAAGCGCTGACGCGGGAAGATCACTTCGTAACGACCTTTGCAGATCCGGTGGAGGCGCTGGCGGCGATCAAGGAACAGCGGTTCGAACTCATCCTGACTGACCTGAAGATGCCGCGCATGGACGGATTGACGCTCATCCGAGACACGCGAGCCGGTGGGTGCGATACGCCGATCATCGTCATGACGGCGTTCGCCACGGTATCGACGGCCGTTGAGGCGATGAAACTCGGAGCCTTCGACTACATCCAGAAACCTTTCGAGGTCGACACGGTGACGGTGCTCGTGGAGCGGGCCCTGGAGCATGCCAGGCTCCGCCGAGAGAACGAAGCGCTACGGACGTCGGTGGAGGACATGCGTGCCCGGCGCCGGTTGATCGGCTCCGGAGCGGCCATGACCACCCTGCGAGAGGAACTCGAAAGAGTCTCACTCAGCAACGCGACAGTGATGATCACCGGAGAATCGGGAACAGGTAAGGAACTCATCGCTTCGTACATCCACCGGAGATCGCCGCGCGCGGACAAACCGATGCTCTGCCTGAACTGCGCCGCCCTCTCGGCGAACCTGCTCGAGAGCGAGCTGTTCGGACACGAGCGCGGGGCGTTTACCGGCGCCGACCGCACGCGAAAAGGGCGGTTCGAACTCTCGGACCGCGGCACGCTGCTGCTGGACGAAGTATCGGAACTCGCCTTGCCTCTGCAGGCCAAGCTCTTGCGCGTCCTGCAAGAAGGCGAGTTCGAGCGCGTCGGCAGCAGCACGACACGTCGTGCCGACGTCCGTGTCATCGCCACGACCAACCGTGACCTCGACGAGTGGGTCTCGCGCCGGCGCTTTCGCGCGGACCTGTTCTATCGATTGAACGTGTTGCCGGTACACGTACCCGCTCTACGCGAGCGCACCGAAGACATCCCCGAGCTTGTCGAGTACTTCCTGCTGCATGGGTCGAGCAACGGCGACACCGGGACTCCGCGCGTTTCGAGCAGCGCCATGAGCCTGCTCGCTGAGTACGCCTGGCCGGGCAACGTCCGTGAGCTGGAGAACGTCTGCTGCAGGGCGGCTACGCTTTGCCCGGGAGACACAATTAACGCCGATCTTATCGGACCTTGGTTGCGTATGTCACCCGCATCCGCCCCGGTGGAGGGTTTCACGGCGTTACGCGAAGGCCGGATGCTCCAGGACGCTGAACGGCAGTTGATCGAGCGAACGCTTAGGAAGTTCGACGGTCATCGGGCGAAGACAGCCAAGGCCCTCGGAATGGGTGTGCGGACCCTAGGCATGAAGCTGAAGCAATGGCGAGAGGAGGCAGCCGCGGGGCAGCAAGGCGTTGCCCAGTCGTCGGCCTTGGTCGGAGCTGGAGTCTAGCGGGCCCGCGGCGATTCGCGGAGCCGCGTCGGGACGGCACGGAGTCGGGACGGCGCAGAGAAGTGCGCAGAAACTGCCGCTCGCGCAAAATCCGCCGACTGCGGCAGTGTGCGAGAGCGCTTGGGGTGGCGCCAGGGCGGTACGAGGGTGTGGCATAGGGCGTGCTCTCTGGGGCGTGCCGGAAGATTTGGAGTCGTAGTGTGACACGGAGGTCACGTAACTTCGGGACGCGCCGAGCGGCAACCCCGCCCCTCGCCCCGATGTTGCCACCGATCGCAGTGAGTTCCCCCCTCGAGAACGGGGGCGACCACGGCAGGAATGGCAAGGAGGTCAGGTAACGGTGTTTCTTTCGACGGTGACGGAATATGGTGCCACTCCCGCGCTGGTGAAGACGCTAACGTTCACCGAGGCGCGAGTGAAGATGCTGGCCGAGAACGTCGCCAACGCCCAAACCCCGGGATATCGAGCCAAACAACTGGATGCAATCGGCTTCCAGAGAGCACTGCGCAAGGCCCTGGATGCAAGGGGCGGTGACCCTGGAAAGCCCTTCATCGTGGAAAACGGGCGAGAGGTCACCACGGGTGCGGACGGGCTGCTCCGCGTGAATCCTACGGAGCAGCCGGTCGAGAGCATCCTGTTTCACGACGGAACCAACGTCTCGATCGAGCGCCAGATGGCTGACCTGGCCGAAACGGGCATGGTCCACGACCTGGCCACAACGCTTCTGCGAGATCGCTTTGAAGGATTGCGGAAGGCGATTCGCGGAGTCGTGTAGGGACCGGTCTCGAACCGGCAACGGTAGAGGAGAGCGATGTTCGGAGCTTTGGACATTAGCACGTCGGCCTTGGTCGCCCAGCGGACGAATCTTGACGTCATCGCGGGCCACATCGCCATGAAGGACGTTACGCGCGACGAGGCCGGGAATCCCAACCCGTACCGGCGACGCGTGGCGTTGTTCGCTTCGGGCGGTCCGTCGAAAGGCGGGAACGCTGGAGGTGTGCACGTTGCGAAGATCGTCGAGGACCCCAGCCCACTTGGATGGCGCTGGGACCCCGGTCACGTCGACGCCGTGAGGAAGGGCGAAAAGAAAGGATACGTACAGGTTTCCAACGTGGACTATCACACGGAGATGGTCAACGCGATGACGGCGGCCCGGGCGTACGAGGCCAACCTCACCGTCGCGGAGATGGCCAAGCGGATGGCCGGTGCAACGCTGATGCTGATCGCGTAAGAGTGACGCACAAGGAGCACAAGAGGCAATGGTGAACCCGATTAATTTCCCCGGTCCGCTTTCTCCCGTCGATCCGGTGAAGTCCGCTCAAAAGGCGGGAGGAGCGGCGCCGGCGGAAGACAAGGGCTTCAAGTCGATCCTGCTGGACAGCCTCAACGAGGTGAACAAGCTGCAGACCGAGGCCGATCGGGGCGTACAGCGACTGATCACCGGCGAGACGGACAACGTGGCCGAGGTCCTGGCCGCGGTCAACAAGGCGGGTATCGCCTTCGATCTGCTCATGGAGGTGCGCAACAAGCTCACGAACGCGTATCAGGAGATTCAGCAGATGCGAGTCTAGTCGTTTGGCGGTGTCGCGGTGACGACTCGCTCAGCGGCCGACCTCGCTCGCTCAGCGACCGACCCCACTAATGGAATGAGCAACGAACCATGGATCGTCTTCGCCAACTGATCGATGAGATTAACACGCGGTTGCGCGTTCTCGACGTTTCGCAGCGGATCGCGATCGCCCTGTGTGGGGCGATGGTGGCGATCTCGCTACTGTGGTTGCTGCAATGGTCGACGGAACCGGAACTGGTCGCGCTGATCAAAAAAGAATTCACCTTCGCGGAGCTTGACGCTGCCGAGGAAACCCTCGAGGCGAACGGAATCGCACACAACGTCCGCGGGAGCAGGGTGTTTGTCAGATCGGGAGATCGGCACAACGCCTTGCGGCTTCTATACAAGGCGGAAGCCCTGCCCGACGGAAGCTTGTACGACATGGCCACGATAGTGGCGGAGCAAAACCCCTTCCAGGCTCCCGAGGCCCGACAGTATGCCCAGACCTATGCGAAGGGCAACGAACTGGCGAAGATCATCGCCACCTCCCCCTTTGTCAAGCAGGCTTCGGTACTGATCAACCCCAGAACGAAGCGGCGTCTCGGCGGGGTGAGCGACGTTCCCACCGCATCGGTGGCCATCGCACTTACCCGCGGTCAGGAGATGACCGATGCGATGGTGGATGGTTTCGCGAAGCTGGTGAGCGGAGCCGTCGCCGGTCTAAAGCCACATAGCATCTTCATCACCGATACCGCCACCGGTCGCTCCTACAGTATTCCCCACCCTGACGACGTGGGGAGCTTCGACGTGTTCGACATGGAGAAGAAACGCGAGGCACACCTGCAGTCGAAGATCATGGGCACGCTGGCATACATCCCGGGACTGCAAGTAGCTGTTACCGTCGAGGTGGACACCAGTAAGCGCGTGACTCAGAGGATAAAGCATAATGCCGCCCAGACGAAGGTGGAGAGTAGCCAGACCATTGAGCAAGGATCGCAGAGTGCCGCGGCGGAGCCCGGTGTGCAAGCCAATTTGGGTCAGGCAGTGACCGGTAGCGGCGCCGGACAGACGAGTCTGACCGAGGAAACTACTACCGAGTACTTCGACCCTACTCTCAGCGAGACCGAAACGATCGAGCAGATTCCGTTCGCGATCAAGCGAGTAACGGCTGACGTCGGCATTCCCCGGAGCTTCATCGTCGGTGTGTTTGCGGCGCGCAACTCGGACGCGGGCGACCCCAAGGACGACGACGCGGAGTTCGTCAAGTTGCGGGACGAGCAGATCGCTCGGGTCAAGAGCAGTGTGGAACGAATCGTAATGGCCAGGGACCCGGACGACGTCCAGGTCGACGTCTATCCGGACATGGAATGGAACGCTGAGGGCGGCGTCTGGAGTCGCGCCCCTGCCGGAGTGGGTCTAGCCCGCGCGGGCACCGACGCGTTCGACATTTTCAGCCTCTTCCGCGAATACGGGCCGCAGGCCGGGTTGGCGGTTCTGGCGGTCTTCGCCCTTCTTACGATGAGGAAGATTGTTCGCAACGTTCCTGTCCCGCCGCCACTAGCCGAGCCGAACATCGCCGAGCATGCTGATCGCGCTGGGGACGAGCCAATCCTCGTAGGGGGTCCGCAACCCGTCGGGAAGGCCACCGTGTCCGAGAGTCTGTTGGTCGCACGCGAGGTCGACGACGAGACGCTGCGATACCAGGAACTGGGTGAGGAAGTGGCGAAGTTGGTCGAGGCCGACCCGGAGGGCGCCGCGGAGCTGATCCGTCGGTGGATGGAAGACGTATAGATCGAACGATCGGCTGGTGTCGACGAACCCGGGTGGCGTAGCGGGACGTGTCTCGCGGCGCCACTCGTGACTTGATCGGAAAACCCGGCACTTGCCGCACCGTCAACGCGGCGGGCCGGAAAGAACGGCAGTGAGAGTACCGGAATGAGTGGGCAACCGTCAGACAGCGCTCCGCAGGGCGAAAAGCAGACACTAAAGGGCGTCGTCAAGGCGGCCATCCTCCTGCTCAATATGAATGGAGACGTCGCCGCGGACGTCATGCGCCACCTGGAGGAGGACACGGTCGAGGAGATCGCGCGAGAGATAGCCACGCTCGATCTCGTAGGCCCGACGGAGCGGGGTCAGGTCATCGAGGAATTCTACAACATCGCCCTGGCGCGCTCGTATGCCAAACAAGGCGGGCTGCCATACGCAAGGATGTTGATTCAGAAGGCAATGCCTTCGGACCAGGCGTCCCAGGTGATGAAACTCATCGAGCACCAGGTACACCGCAAGCCGTTTTCCTTCCTGGCAAAAACTGACACGGAAAACCTGCGCACGTTTATCCAAGACGAGCACCCGCAGACGATCGCCCTCATTCTCTCACACCTGACCAGTAACAAGGCCGCCGAAATCCTGGCTGGTCTTCCCGTCGCCAAACAGCTCGAGGTGGTGTCGCGGATCGCCACCATGGACAACACCAACCCGGAAGTGATCCGCGAAGTCGAGCACGGCCTGGAGCTGCGCCTGTCGGGTGTGATGTCGCAGACGTTCCAAAAAGCGGGTGGAATCGAAGCGGTCGCGGAGATGCTCAACCTCGCCGACCGCGCCACGGAGAAGGGCATTCTCGAAGCTCTGGACGCCCAGGACCCCGATCTTGTCGAGCAGATCCGTCGCTTGATGTTCGTTTTCGAGGATATCCTCCTGGTCAACGACAAGGGCATTCAGCAGGTTCTCAAGGAGATAGAGAACGACGAGTTGTCACTCGCCCTGAAGACCGCCAGCGAGGATCTTTGCGACAAGATCTTCAAGAACATGTCAGAACGTGCCGCCCAGCTCATCAAGGAGGACATGGAGTTCATGGGGCCGGTGCGGGTGAGCGACGTGGAGCAGGCTCAGCAGAAAATCGTGGACACTGTAAGACGACTCGAGGACGCCGGGGAGTTGATCATCTCCGGTCGCGGCGGCGAGAAAGCGATGATTGTATGACGCTTCGCACTCCCGGTCTCATGTTTGTCAGCGGGCGGTCGCCTGACCGTGCCGCGTTGCCGGCGGAGGGAGCTTAATGTCGACGGTCATCAAGGCCGGTCAGGCGGGGAAGATCCTGAAGCGTCTCGCGGCGGTCGACCTGGCCGACCATCTGGCCGAGGCCCGCGCGGTCGTCGACGACGCCAGGCGCCGGGCTTCCGATTTGGTCTCCAGCACCCAACGGGAGATCAACCGCATCGTCCCCCAGGTACGCAGAACGAGCGAGGAAGAGGGCTACGCCGCCGGTTACGAAAAGGGGTTTCGCGAGGGGCGTGAGGCCGGCACAGAGGTCGGTCACAAGGAAGCCTTCGATTCGTCGACGAACCGCTTCAATGAGGAGCAAAGCGCCATCATCTCCGACTTGGAGCAAGTGATCTCGCAGATCGACGACGCCAAGGAAGAGCTGATGATCGCCGCGAAACGACACGTGCTCGAGTTCTCGGTGTTGCTCGGAAGGAAACTCACCTTTGCGATAGGCTCGCTGCACCGCGAGTCGGCAATCGCCAACCTGAACCGAGCCCTCGATCTCGTGGGCACGCAGACCAATCTCACCGTCCGGGTCCACCCGAAGGATCTCGCAGCCATGGAGCGGTTCGCCCAGTCGGCGCTACAGTCCGTACATAATGCCAAGGCCGTCAGATTCGTCGTAGACCCCTCCGTCTCACCCGGCGGATGCACCGTACGGAACGAACAAACCGAGGTCGACGCGACTCTCGAAACGCAGGTAGACGAGATTACGTCGCTGCTTCTGGGCTGCGAGCGAAGAGAGGACACATCCGATCCGTCGGGACGTGGGGAGAATCCCGATGGCTGACCTGTTCGCCGGTCATCGAGAGCTGATCGAGCAGGCGCGGACCATCCGCGCGACCGGCCGGGTAGTCGAGGTCACCGGACTCACGGTCGTCGCTGAGGGACTCGCCCTGCCGGTCGGGTCGCTCTGCTCGATCGAGCCGGGGCGAAGTGGATGCGAGCCGATTGCCGCCCAGGTAGTCGGCGTACGGCAGGATCAAGCCGTCTTGATGCCGCTGCACGATCCGGTCGGAGTGGCCGTGCGCGACCCGGTAACCAGCAGAGCCGGCTTGCAGTTCGTACCGGTAGGCCAGCGGATGCTCGGCTGCGTCATTAACGCACTGGGTGTTCCAATCGGTGGAACGATGGGGTTTCCGGTGGAGGCTCACTATCCGGTGTACCGGGATGCACCGCCGGCGCTTACGCGCGTGGCGATTGACCGCCCGCTGGCGACCGGGATTCGATCGATCGACGCGATGCATACGCTCGGCGGCGGACAGCGCATGGGCATCTTTGCGGGCACCGGCGTCGGGAAGAGCGTGCTTTTGGGCATGATCGCCCGATCGACCGCAGCCGATGTCACAGTTGTGGCACTAGTCGGGGAGCGTGGGCGCGAGGTCGGAGACTTCTTGCGCAAGGATCTCGGCGAGGAAGGGTTGAAGAAGTGCGTGCTCGTGGTGAGCACGTCCGACGAGTCACCGGTCCTTCGAGTGCGGGCGGGATTCGTCGCCACCGCGGTGGCGGAGTACTTTCGCGACCTGGGCAACGACGTCCTGTTGCTCATGGACTCGACCACGCGAATCGCCATGGCCCAGCGGCAGATCGGACTTGCCGCCGGTGAGCCGCCGACCACCAAAGGATATCCCCCGAGCGTGTTCAGCCTGCTGCCGAAGCTACTCGAGCGAAGCGGTCGAACCGATCGCGGAAGCATCACCGGGTTGTACACGGTGCTGGTCGAGGGGGACGACATAACCGAGCCGGTCTCCGACGCGATTCGCGGCGTGCTCGACGGGCACGTTTGGCTTTCGCGCGAGCTGGCGAATCGGGGACATTATCCAGCCGTCGCCGTGCTCGAGAGCATAAGCCGCGTGATGGTTGACGTGGTCAACGAGGATCACCAGGCGGCGGCGGCTGAGGTGCGCCGCGTATTGGCGGTCTGGACCGACGTGGAGGATCTTGTCAACGTCGGGGCGTATGCCGCCGGGGCGAACATCGAGTTCGACGTGGCCGTCAAGATGAAACCGGGCATCGACGAGTTCCTGCGCCAGACGATCGAGGAGCGGGCGAGCTTCGACAAGACACGGGATCACCTGCTTGATCTCGCCACGCGCATTCGGACCGTGCGCGAGCGGCTGACCTCGAAGCAAGCTGCGGCGCCGGCGAGAATGGCCTCGTAAACGAGTGGCGAAAGATCGCGGCCGACAGAATGTCGGTCGCGCGACGATCGATTAGGTATGGCGAAACGCTTTAGGTTCAGGTTAGAGGTGGTACGCAAGCTGCGAGAGCAGGTGCGCGACGCCCAACGGCGTGTCGTGGCCGACGTAGCTCGGGCCGTCAGCGGTGTGGAGGGGCGAGTCGATCGCCTCGGCGCGGAGCTGCGCGGGACGTTGGATCGAACACGTGATCATCAACAGGTTGAGCGGCTCGACGTTCCGTCACTGCGCGCCCATCAGTACTACCAGAGCTTCCTGCATCGCAGGATCATCGAGGCGGGGATCGAGCTTGAAGAGAAGAAGCGCCGGCTGAGCACCGAGCGTACGAAGTTGGGTGAGGCGTCTGCGAGGTTGAAAGCTATCGAGAAGCTCCGCGAGCGACGATGGCAGCGCCATCTGTTCCATGTCCGCCGTGAGGAGCGGGCAGACAGCGATGAATCCGCGTTGCAGCTCTACCAGCGCAAGACCGTTCTTAGCCGCGCATACGAAGAACGATCGGATGACGGCAGCAACGTGGGCAGCACCCGCGAGCGATCGGCCAAGATCGAGGAGGGGGTTCGGCGATGATGAACAACCCCGGAGTGCTCAGGCGGACGTACGACATCGTAGCTTTGTTCGCCCTATTGAACGTGCTCGGATTCGGGGGGCTCGCCGCGTATCTGGTCGGTAGCGGTGCTCTGGAAAAGGACAAGGTCCGGCAAATTGCATCAGTGATACGCGGTGATGTCGAGGAGTCGCAAACGGACGGAGAGGCAGCCGTTCCGGAGTCGACCAGTCCGGTCCCGGTCCCGGAGTCTCCGCTGCAAGTTGATAACGCCGGCCTGCAGGCTCAGATGGACGTCGAAATCCTCCATCGTGAGGCTGAGCGCATAAAGGTCGAACTCGATCAGCGTCTCGCCGTGAACAACAGCATTCTACTGAAGGTTCGGACGGAACGTGAGGCGTTCAAGGGCGAGCGTGACGCGGCGAAGCGGGAGGCCCAAGCCGAGGCGGCCATCCGCCGTGACGTGGGCTTCGAAAAGCAGGTTGCGATCATCGAATCGCTCAAGCCTACCATCGCCGTCCAGCATTTGCTGGGAATCTCGAACCCGGATGAAGCGGCGAAGATCCTGATGGCGATCGACACGAACAAGGCCCGCAAGATCGTCGAGGCGGCGAGACGAGGCGATGAGCTGATCAGAATGCAAGTGGTCATGCAGCGGATACGCGACGTGGCTCCGAACCGATCGGCTCGGCTAGACAAGAACGGGCAATAGTGTGCAACCATCGGCGCCGCGCCGCGAGGAGTTGCCTGTGAATCGGGGAAGCACCGGCCAACCGAAGATGAGACGTACAAATGCAGGTTGAAACGCAGATAAGCTCGAGCAGGTCAGCACCGATGACGGTCGTTAGCAGCGACGAATCTGCACGGCTGCACGGCCTTGGCGGTGGCAGCCGGCCGGAAGACGCCAACAGCACCGCCGCCGGCGCCTTCGCCCGGCTGATGGGTGCCACGCCGGTCGCGGTCGGCGCTCGCATCGCAAATGATGGCGACGCCTCCGCCGCGCAGATGTTCGAGCGGCGGGTTGCCAACGCCCATGAACGTCGGCAAAGCGCGCTCCGGGAGGACTACACAAGCGGTTTCGGTTCGCCGGATGGTGGCCTACTCGATCGAACGAGCATCGGCGCACGGCTTGCAGCCGGAGTGGACCACGCAGCCGTGCAGCCGCCTGGGTATGGGCTTGCTGGGGCGGCAGGGGCGTCCGAGGCGGTTCTCGCGCGTGGCGCCGACCACAACACGAATCCGGCGAACGCCCTGCGATCGCTTGGTGGTGAGCAACGTTCGCTGATCGCAACTCCGGAAAACGTGGGTACAGCCGTGCGGAATGACCGTGCACCCGAAAGCGCGGCACTCGAGACGAGAGCACTTGATTCTCGGATATCGATCGAGGTTACGAACTCCGCGGTAAGCGGGACTGCTGCATCCGGCGCGGTCGCGGGTGCCGGCGGACAGACGGCACAGAACCTCGCCCAGCAGACTGCGCAGGTGCTGGCCTCGCCCCGTATCGCCGAGGTCGAGTCGCTGCGGGCGATCACCTCGACGCAAACTGCGGCGGACAGTCGATCGGCGACGACCGCGCGCAGGTCGCCCCACTCCCCGTCACCGGGACAACGAGGGACGGCGGGCTCTTCCATCCAATCTTCGGACAAGGCGGAATCGAGCGTGCGAGCGCAGTTCGAGCAGCTCGTTCGTTCGATGCGCCTGAACATGGGGACACGACGCTCCTCGGCCCGGCTTCGACTGCACCCGCCGGAACTCGGTCGGATACGCATCGATGTGCGAATCGTGGACGACAGAGTGCGGATCGGAGTGCAGACGGAGACCGACCGGGCTCGCGAGCTGCTATCCGGACGGGCGTCGCACCTGAAGTTGGCCCTCGAGCAGCAGGGCATTCACGTGGACCGCTTCGAGGTGGTCACTGACACGGCGGATCCCGCGGCTGAAGATCCCGTCGCCGAGCAGGGCTTTGGCGCCCCGGGGGATGCGGAAAGAAACCAAGATCGGCATGGGGCGAACGCCGCGGGCGGCCAGCGTCCCGAAGAGTGGGAAGAGGACTACGTCGCGATCACCGAATCAAGCGGTGGATCGCAGTTGGCAGCCGTCGGGGATACGCGGCTGGACATAAGAATCTGACCGTTCGCACCAGCGGTCCGTTGAAAGGACCGGTGCGGAGCGGTTGCCGGGGCGACGGGGCGGAGCCCGCGTCGGCTCGGATTGACGGTACGGAGGTTCAACGTGGAGTTGACCAACGTTTTGACGACGTCCGAGGAGAGTTCAGCCATGACCGGGTCCTCGAGCGCCAACTCAGCGCTTGCCCTGGGAAGCCAGGATTTCTACGAACTGCTGATCACGCAGCTCACGAATCAGGATCCGATGGAGCCGATGGGAAACGAAGAACTCCTGCGACAGATCGCCTCGATTCGTGAGATCGAGCTGTCCTCGTCGCTGACCGAGTCGCTCCAAGCCCTCGCCGATCAGCAGCAGTTCGGCTCCGCCTCGTCGCTGATCGGGCGGTATGTGACCGGACTTCCCGGACAGGACGGCATCGTCGACAGCGGACTAGTAGTAGGAATTCGCTTCACCGACGGCGGACGCCCGGTGCTTCAGCTCGCCAATGGAAGCGAGATGCCGCTCGAGCAGGTGAGCACGATCGAGTCGCCGCTCGCTTTCGCTCAGGCCCTCGTCGGCCGACAGGTCGTCGGTGTCGACAGGCGAGATCCGTCCGAACCCGAGCTTATAGAGGGTATCGTGACCGGTGTAACCGTCGCCGGCACGGGCGAGATGACGCTGGAGCTGGACACGGGGCAAGATCTTCGTCTAAACGACTTGATCGGACCGTCGCCCACGCAGAGTGCTTGAATAAGGTTGTGCCACAATGCGACACTATTTGCGGACGATGACGGCTCTCACTCGCCGCACCAGGCGCGGCGCTCAGTCATTGCAGTTTAGGAACGTAACGGTATGTCATTGACAGGTGCTATGTTCACCGGGTTCACCGGCATCGACGCCAATACCGTCACCGTAGACACGGTCGGCGACAATCTGGCGAACCTCAATACGACGGCTTTCAAGGGTCAACGTGTCCTCTTCGAGACACTCCTATATGAGACGATCCGCGAGGGCCAGGCCCCCGGCGACACCACCGGCGGCACGCTGCCGGAGCAGATCGGACACGGCGTGCGGGTCGCGGCGATTCAGCGCGATTTTCGCCAGGGCGGGTTCGACACGACCGGATTCCGCAGTGACCTCGCCATCGACGGCGGCGGTTTCTTCGTGGTGGAAGCAGCGAACGATCAGGCCCTCTATACGCGCGACGGAGCGTTTCACCTCGATGAGAGTGGCACGATGGTGTCAACCGGCGGGGCACGACTTCAGGTCTTCGCGGCCGATGAAGCGGGTAACATCGACACGGGCACACTGTCGGACTTGGTGATCCGCCTGGGCTCGGAGAGTCTGGCCTTCGCGACCCAACAGGTCGTCATGGACGGCCGACTGGATCCCGGCACGAGCGTCGCGTCGTCCGGGGCGGTGGTGACATCACAACCGCTTTTCACCGCGTCCGGGGCGCCGGCGACCGAGTCCACGGCCCTTACGAGCCTGGTGAACGCCAACGCTCTTCCGCTATTCGCGGTGGGCGACGAGTTGACCATCAACGGAACCAAGGGCGGCGTCGCCATCGCGGAGTCGACGTTCGTTGTCGGGACTACGGGGAGTACGGTGGGCGATCTCGCCGACCACCTCGAGGCCGTTCTGGGCATCGCCACCGACCCAGCCACGGGAGGCTCGCCGGGCGTCACCGTGTCACCGGCAGGCGAGATCATCGCCACATCCAATCTCGGCGGGATCAACGCCGTCCAGCTTGATGCCGCGTCGATAATCAACACGACGGGAGTGATAAGAGCACCGCTGTCGTTCAAGACTACCAGTGAGGCGCTGGGAGGCGGCGTCACGACTACGTTCAACGTCTACGACTCGCTGGGCAATCAGGTCGACGTTCGGCTTCGGGCCTCTCTGGAATCCAAGACCGAGAGCGGAACGACCTGGCGGTTCTACGCGGAATCTGCAGGTGACAGCGATCTGTCGCCCGTACTTGGAACCGGCACCATAACCTTCGACCCCAACGGCCAGTTCCTAGCCGCCACGGGAACGGAGGTGTCGATCGATCGGGCCGGCGAGGGGTCGGCGTCTCCGCTGACCTTCACGCTGGACCTGAGCGGACTTACCGGTTTGGCGGGACCGAATGCGCCGTCCGAGCTGATCATGGCCAGTCAGGACGGCGCCCCGACGGGGACTATGACCAGCTATTCGATCGACCGCGATGGAACGATTACGGCGGTCTACTCGAATCAGGAGGAGCAGGTGCTCGGACAGGTGGCGCTGGCGACGTTCACGAACGACGAGGGCTTGGTCGCCCTTAGCGAAAACACGTACGTGCCCGGCCCGAACTCCGGTGGTCCCGAGGTTATCGCGCCTTTGACCGCGACGGCCGGCTCCATCCTCGCCGGGGCGCTCGAGCAGAGCAACGTGGAAATTGCCAGGGAGTTTATCGGGTTGATCACGGCCTCCACGGGAATATCGGTCTCCAGCCGTGTCGTTCGCGTGGCGGACGACCTGTTGCAGGAGCTGTTGCTGATCGCCCGGTAGTCGTGTGACTCGCGACAAGCTCCGATAGTGACGAGCCTGCAGCAGTATGGCGACGGTAGTGATTGACGAACGGGAGCGGACGTGATGATCACACTGACCCGATTGGATAAGCGCGTCGTGGTGCTGAACGCCGAGCTCATCAAAATGCTCGAGTCGACACCGGACACGATCGTCACGCTGTTGAACGGTGACACGCTGATCGTCCGAGAATCAGTGGACGAGGTTGTTCGCCGGGCGATCGACTACGCCAGGCAGATACGCGGATTCCAGGTTCGATGAGAAGAGCAAGACGTGGCTACGCCGGTGTTTAATGACTGCTCCGACCGATGTCGATATCGCAGTGGGTATGTCGTTATACACACCGCCTGATAACGGGGGTTGGACTCTATGGACTTAGGTACGGTTCTCGGGCTACTCGCGGGCATCGCCCTGATTCTCTCGGCGATCCTCATGTCGTCCGACATCCAAACGTTCACCAACTACCCGTCGGTCATGATCGTGTGCGGAGGATCACTGGCGGCGGCCCTGGTGAGCTTCCCTCTTCCGCGCATCTTCGGGGTCGCCAAGATCGTGAAGAACTGCTTCTTCGCCAAGTCCCGCGACCCTCGTGCACTGATCACGGACATGGTCAAGTACGCGGAGATCGCCCGGCGTGATGGAATACTGGCGCTCGACAACCTCACCGAGGAGATCAGTGACCCGTTTGTCGTATCGGGCATTCAGATGGCCGTCGACGGCACCGATCCGGACCTCATCGAAGCGATCATGATGAGCGATCTGGAGGCCGTCGAGGCCCGCCACGCCGAGGGGAAAGCCCTTTTCGACAACATCGGCAGGTTCGCCCCCGCGTTCGGCATGATCGGCACGCTCATCGGCCTGGTGATTCTCCTGAAGAATATGTCCGACCCCTCGACGATCGGGCCGGCGATGGCGATCGCTCTGCTCACCACGCTATACGGGGCGCTGGTCGCGAACGTCATCGCTCTGCCGCTGGCGGAGAAGCTCGGGCGTCGCAGCAAGGAAGAGATGTTGCTGAAGACGATAGTGATCAAGGGTGTCATGGCCATCCAATCCGGTGATAACCCCAGGATCGTGGATCAAAAGCTCAAGACCTTCTTGCCGGCTCGGTTGCGCCAGACCGCCGAGGAAAAGCAGGCCGCATAACCACGGAGCCGCCCGATGGCGAAGAAAGAGCGAGCGCCTGCCGGGGCTCCGGAGTGGGTGGTCACCTTCGGCGACATGATGTCGCTTCTGCTAGTGTTTTTTATCTCCCTGGTGGCGATGAGTGAGATCAAGCAGGACAAGTTCCAGCAGGCGGTGGAGTCGCTGCGGCGGGCGTTCGGCGGGTTCGAGGGAGGCATCGGCACGATGCCCATAGAGACCAACGACGCCAATACGCTGATCGAGAAGCTTATAGAGCTGGATATTCCCATCAACATGGACAAGAAGGGTGACTCCGACGAGGAGGGGGTCCGCGGGAAGAAGTTCCGCGTGACCAACGTCCGCGACGGTATCCAGGTCGTCGTGGGGGGCAAGATCGCCTTCGACCGGTTCAGCGCGACCCTCAAGCCGGAGGCGGCCGACCTGGTCGCCAAGACGGCGGAGCAGCTTCGGGGCTACAACACCCGGATCCTGATCCGTGGGCACGCGACTCGCGAGCAGCTCCCGGAGGACTCCGAGTTCGCCGACGCCCGGGACCTGTCGTATGCCCGGGCTAGAGCGGTATCGCGACAGCTGGAGGAGCACGGCGTCCGTTCCATACGGATAATCCCGGTGGCGGTAGGCGACGCGGAGCCCTTCGTCAGACAGGCTTACACGGAGGAAAGGCGCGCCCTCAACCGACGCGTCGAGATTCTGGTCACGGAGGATCTAATCGAGGACTACGCCGGCACAACGCCGGCGGACGAGCTTAAGGAATCCTCTGATGGCGGATGAGAACGTCGAATCGAAACCGGCTGCTCCCGAGAGGAAGCGAAGCAAGCTTCCCTTCATCGTAATCGCCGCACTAATGGGCATCGAAGGCGTCGCGGTCTTCTTCGTCGCCAAGGTCTTCATACTGCCCGAGCCCGCTGCGGCGGTGGCGTCCGATGACAGCGCGGAAGAACTGGGACGAGAGAAGCTCGCGGAGGAGGCCGTACCGACAGCCGAGGTAGCGCTCACCGACTGTCGACCCAGCAACCGGGTGACGGGAAAACTGGTCACTTTCCGGCTTCGCGTCACAGCACTGGTAGCGCTGGAGGACAAAGAGCGTGCCACAGCACTGGTGGAGGCCAATGAAGCCCGCATCACGGACAGGATCAACTTCGTCATTCGCAGCGCTGAGCCACAGCATCTGAACGAGCCAGGGCTGGAAACCGTCAAACGGCGTTTCAAGCACGAGATGGATCGAATCTTGGGTGATGAACGACTGATACGGGAGATCTTGATCCCTCAGATGCTCCAGTCGGGACCGGGTGTTTGAGTGTCGCGGTCGCGCCCGATCCTCCGATATAACCGGATACCTTTATGTTGGATGACTTTGGGTCGAACGGATTGAACCGGTGACCGATACACCGAAGGAATCTTCAGGCGCGGCGGCTCCCTCCGAAGAGGGCACCTTCAACCAGGCTGACATCGACGCCCTGCTCAACAGCTCGGGCGGCAATGCGGACCCGGTCGAGGCACCCGCGGCATCGCCGTCGCAGCCGCCGCCGGCCGACGCGGATCAGGTCAGTCAGGCGGATGTTGACGCCCTGCTCAGTGCAGCCGCCGGAGAGCTCGGAGCAGAAGGTGACAATACTTCGTCACCTTCCGCCGAGGCGGCGCCCGATACGCGCGTAGACTCCATGGGCCGACCGTTCGACGAGATGGCCGCCGCCATGCAGGCCGCCATCGATGAGGATAAGACAGAAGAGGCAGGCCAACCGACACCCGCTGTGAAATCACTCGAGCTGCCCGACTTCGCCGGTGAGGGGCTCGAAGGGCTGGACGCAAAACGTGTTTCGATGCTCAGCGACGTCAATCTCGACGTGAGGATCGAGCTGGGTCGAACGCGCATGCTCGTCGAGGAAGTCCTCAAACTCGGCGAGGGCAGCGTCGTCGAACTCAACAAGCTCGCGGGCGACCCCGTGGATGTGTTCGCCAACGGTCGCCTCATCGCCCGCGGCGAAGTGCTGGTGCTGAACGACAGCTTCTGCGTGCGTATCAGCGAAGTGTTCTCCGAGGATCCACACCGGGTGAGCCAATGAGCGATCCCTGCGACCCTCGAGCACGGCGAGTCTCTCTGCAGACCGAATCCCGCATGTTCGGGATAGTCGTCTTCACCGTCGTGTTGCTGGCCACGGGCGCTATCGGGCTGGCCCAAGACTCGGGCGATCCCAGCCCGGACGTGTCTCGTCCCGCCAAACGGCACACAACCTCCAACCAGAGCGTTTCGATCGACACACCCCCTTCGGACGTGCCGGCAGCACCGGTTGAAGCGGACGCTTCTGCAGAAGGACAGGTCGGCGCTTCATCGGCGCCCCGTGCCGGGCGTTCCGAAGCTTCGACAGTAATACCGCGGCGCACCATCCGTCGACGGCCGGCCGGTGAGTCCGAGGAAACGCTTCTGGGCGAACGGTCGACTCCCTGGTTTCGGACGGGAATCGGGGCGCTTACCATTGTGCTCGTGCTCGTAGGGTTGATTTACTTTCTTGCCCGCAGGTACGTGCCGTCAATCCGGGCCGCCGACGGGGGTGTCCTGCGCGTCGTGACGCGTACCAGCCTGACATCGAAACAGACTCTCGCTTTGATCCAGCTCGGACCTCGGTTCGTGATGGTGGCGATCTCGCCCAATCGCGTCGATGTTCTTTCCGAGATCAGCGATCCTGATGAAGTGGCCGACCTGACCGCTCGAACCGGGGCAGCCGGCCCGGGCGGCGCCCAGACATTCGATAATCTCTTGAGTCGCGAGGCGGAAGCCTTCGACGTGCCGGAACACACTGAACAGTCCACGCGGAGAAGGTCCTCCGGTCCGGTGGCGGATCTCCTGACGCGACTGCGATCGCTCCAGCGGTCGCACTGAGCGCGGTGCCGGCGGAGCCGGCGACGCGGCCGTGCGCTTTGGAAAGACGCACGATACCCTGAGCATGGATGCTCGCCAATGGGACGGTTGTTGACAATCGTCGCTGTGCTCCTCTGCCTACACACGGGCGAGGTCCGCGCTCAAACCACCGCGTCCAACCCGTCTTTCGACAACACAATCAACATCCCCGATCTCACACGCATAGTGCCCCCAGCCAGTGACGCAAAGGGCGTAAGCGCCAGCCTCCAGATCCTCGTACTACTCACAGTCCTGACGCTGATCCCTTCCATTCTCGTGATGATGACCTCGTTCCCACGAATCATCATCGTGCTGGCCCTGCTCCGCCAGGCCGTCGGCGCTCCACAGTTGCCGCCCGGACAGGTGCTCTTAGGCCTGTCCCTATTCGTTACGGTCCTCGTGATGGCCCCGACGTGGCACAAGATCCAGACTCAAGCTGTAACTCCGTATTTCAACAGTGAGATGGGACAGGAAGAGGCGTTCGACATCACCAGCGCCCACCTCAAGGACTTCATGTACCGCCAAATTGAACGAGCCGGCAATTACGAGGACGTGTACATGTTCCTCGAGTACGCCGAGGACCGGGAGATACCGGCGACCGAGGAAATCAACATCGACGGTGTCCCGTTGACGGTCATGATTCCGGCGTTCATGCTCAGCGAACTCAAAACGGGGTTTATAATGGGTTTCCGGGTTTACCTCCCATTCCTCGTCATCGACATGGTCATCGCCACGATTCTGCTCTCGATGGGCATGATGATGCTTCCCCCGGTGCTGATTTCTCTCCCATTCAAGATAATGTTGTTCGTCTTGGCGGACGGTTGGCACTTGGTCGTCGAGAGCATTCTATACAGCTTTGCATAGTGGCGGGTTGAATGGGCGCCACTGTCGGCGCCGCTTGGAGAATCGTATGGAAATGAGCACGGCCATGGAGTTGGGGCGAACGGCCTTCTGGATGGCACTGACAATTGCCGCGCCTATCCTGGTGATCGGGCTCGTCGTCGGCCTCTCCATCGCCTTGTTCCAGGCGGTTACCCAGTTGCAGGAGCAGTCGCTTACGTTCGTCCCGAAGATCGCCGCGATGGTAGTGGCCGCCTCGATCTTCATACCCTGGATCGCGGACAGAATGGTCCAGTACGCGAAAACCATGCTCGGGTCCACGCCTTGGTGAACGGTCGGTCTTTGCAGAGGACTCGGGGAGGCGATAACGCACCAGTGACAGTAATAGGACAACCTGAACGTAGGTGACATCAGTGTAATGCCATGGTCGATATTGGACATTCCGCTAGCACTGCCGACATTCGCCCTGGTGCTGTTCAGGATATCGGGCCTGATGGTCACCGCCCCGATCTTCAGCAGCAAGGGGATTCCCCTGCGTGTGCGCGCCGCCTTTACCCTGGTTCTCGCGGCGATGATATTCCCGCTTGTCAAGAACGAGGCCCCGAGCGACCTGACACTGGTCACCGCACTGACAGCCGGCGTGGCCGAGTTTATGATCGGAGCAGTGATCGGCCTCGCCCTCACACTGGTGCTCATGACGGCTCTCGTCGCGGGAACTATGGTAGGGCAGCAGGCGGGTCTGGCCCTCAGTCAGGCGGTCAATCCGCTCGAAGATCTGCGGACGACGGTCGTCGGGCAGATCTACTACACAATTCTCTCTTTGCTGTTCCTGCTCGCAGGCGGACACCGGGCGGCCCTCGCCGCCCTTCTCGATACTTACAAGGCGATCCCACTGCTGTCGTATCAGCCGGACGAGTCGATGGTCCTCCTCCTCATAGAAATATTGACGGCCGCGTTCATCGTGGGAGTTCGCGTAGCGGGCCCCGTTATCATCGCTTTGTTCCTGACGGAGACCTCGATGGGGTTCGTATCCCGGACGATGCCCCAAATGAACATCCTCGCGGTAGGGTTCTCCATTCGGGCGTTCGTCGCTCTGGGTGTAGCCGCTCTCAGTCTTTCCGCGTCGGAAGGTATTTTGCTCGACGCCTTGTGGGACGGTTTGGACATGATTCGAATGAGTTTCGGTTTGGTTGGGATTCCCTCAGGATAACATCGCCAAATGGCTGCGAACACTGAAGAAAAGACCGAACCACCGACCCCGCGAAAGCGCCGGGAGGCGCGCACCAAGGGCCAGGTCGCACGCAGTCAGGACCTGACCGCAGCCGTGCTCCTCTTCGTCGCCTTCTTGACGCTCAAGTTCGTCGGGCCGCCGCTCTGGCGGAGCCTGGTCGCACTGGTCGCCGCCGCCCTTACGCCGGACAAACCAACGCGCCTCGATGAGTTGCCGGTGTTCGTCGAGGCGATCACGTGGGAACTCGCCTACCGACTCGGGCCGCTTCTCGTGATCATCTTCCTGGCCGGCCTGGCTGTCTTGTACGCCCAGATAGGCCCACTCCTTACGTTCCAGCCGTTGATTCCGAGTCTGTCGAAGATCAATCCGCTCAAGGGCATTCAGAGGTTGTTCTCCATTCGCTCCGTCATGACGAGTGTCATCAACATCGGCAAGCTCCTCACCGTGGGGCTGGTTGCTTACCTATCTCTCACTCACCAGGCGGCAGCCCTCCTCTTCGCATCCACCTTGGGGTTCTTCGACGTCGTGCGCCTCGGCGGGGCACTGATGTTCGAGTTGTGCATGCAGCTTTCCGCCGCCCTTCTCGTCATCGCGTTGCTCGATTTCGCATGGCAGCGGTACAGGCACGAGCGTGACCTGAGGATGACGAAGGAGGAAGTGAAGGACGAGATGCGGAGCATGGAGGGTGACCCCGTTGTCAAGCGTCGTCGTCGCCAGCTTCAGTTGCAGCTCGCGATGCAACGTCTCCGGAAGGACGTGCCGACCGCGGATGTCGTGGTGACCAACCCGACACACGTCGCCGTCGCGATCAGCTACGATTCGGAGACGATGGCCGCACCCAAGGTCGTCGCCAAAGGGGCCGATCAGATCGCGATCCGCATCCGCCAGATCGCCGCACAACACGGTATCCCCATCGTGGAGCGAAAGCCTTTGGCACGAGCGCTCTTCGAGGCCATCGACGTAGGACAGTACATCCCCGAGCGGTTCTACAAGGCGATCGCTGAAATCCTCGCGTACGTGTATGAACTCACCGGCCGATCACCCCTAGCGGGGCGCGGCGCACTTGCGGGGGCATACTAGTTGGCGAAGACGAACCTGACTAGACTCCGCGACGCGTCATCCGGTCTGGTGAAGCACCGGAGCGTTGTGCTGCCCATAGCCGCCCTCGGCCTCATCCTCGTCATACTCGTCCCCCTGCCGACTTCGGTGGTCGATCTGCTTCTGCTCATCAACATCACGCTCGCGGGCGTGGTCTTGCTCACCGTAATGTACATAGAGGGACCTCTGGCGTTTTCGTCGTTCCCGTCACTGCTCCTGGGGCTGACCCTTTACCGGCTGGTGCTCAACGTCGCCACCACCCGCCTAATACTCACCGACGGCGATGCCGGCGTGGTAGTGGCGACCTTCGGTGGATTCGTCGCTCGCGGGTCGCTCGTGGTCGCTTTCATCATCTTCGCCATCATCGTGGTCATCCAGTTCGTGGTGATCACCAAGGGCGCGACGCGAATCGCCGAAGTCGCCGCCCGGTTCACTCTGGACGGCATGCCCGGCAAGCAGATGGCCGTCGACGCCGACCTCAACGCCGGGACGATCACCGACGAAGAGGCAAAGCGCCGCCGGTCCGAGATCACCCGCGAATCCGACTTCTACGGAGCCATGGACGGTGCCAGCAAGTTCGTCCGCGGCGACGCCATCGCCGGAATCATCATTACGGTCATAAACATTCTGGGCGGAATGTACGTGGGAATGGTCGAGCTTGGGTTGCCTATAGGAGAGACCCTAAGGCGGTTCACTATTCTGGCGATCGGAGACGGGCTGGTATCACAGGTGCCGGCGTTCATTGTCTCGGTGGCAGCCGCCATGATCGTCACTCGCTCGGCCTCCAAGAAGAACCTCGGTGAGGAGCTGCTGGGGCAATTGACCAGCCAGCCGATCGCCCTGGTCCTGACCGCCGGGTTCCTGTTGGTGCTCGCCGTCACGCCGCTGCCCAAACCGCCGCTTTTCATGCTCGCGGCCTCGAGCGTCACCATCGCGTATCTGCTAAACCGGCAAAATCGATTGGCCCTCGCTCACGCAGCCGCCGTCAAGACGAAACCGGGAGCGCCGGAACGCGTCGAACGACACTTGTCTCCCGATCCGATGGAACTGAACGTCGGATTCGGTTTGATCGGACTCGTCGATCGCAAGCAAGGAGGCGACCTGCTGGATCGCATCACGAACATGCGCCGACAGGTCGCACAGGAACTGGGGATCGTCGTTCCGCCCATCCGCATTCGCGACGACATCCAGCTCAAGTCAAACGAGTTCCAGGTGAAGCTGCGCGGGCTCGAGATCGGACTGGGCGAAGTCCTCCCCGGTCATTTGCTGGCCATCGACTCCGGTGCGGTAACGGAAAAGATCAGCGGCGTTGATACCACCGAGCCCGCGTTCGGCCTCGCGGCGCTGTGGATCACCGAGGAACAGCGACATGATGCAGAGCATCGAAACTACACCGTCGTGGAGCCTTCCAGTGTTATTAGTACATACTTGACCGAACTCGTCCGGCGCCACGCCGAAGAGCTGCTCACAAGACAGGAAGTTAACCGCCTTCTGGATCACCTGCGCGAGCGGGCAGCGAAGCTCGTCGAGGAAGTGATCCCCGAGGTCCTCAAGCCCGGTGAGGTGCAGCGAGTGTTGCAGGCGTTGCTGCGCGAGCGGGTGCCCATCCGCGACCTGGAGACCATCCTGGAGACGATCGCGGACATCTCCGCCCGGACGAAGGACGCGGAGATCCTGGCCGAGTATGCCAGGAACGCCCTCGCTCGGACGTTGTGCCATCAATACAAGGGTGACGACGGCCGGATACACTGCATAACGTTCGACCCCTCTTTGGAGCAGTTGATCGGCAAGAACATCGAGCGCTCCGACCACGGCGCGGTCATGGCCTTGCCGCCCGATGTCCAAACCAAGATCGTCTCCGCAATAAAGAGCGAAGTCGACAAGGCGAGTGCCGCAGCGCACGGCAGACCCCCTGTCATCCTGGCGTCACCGCAGATTCGGGTGTGGGTGCGAAAGATGCTCGAAGTGCAGCTCCCAGCAGTGGCAGTGCTGTCCTACAACGAAATCGTTCGTGGGTTCGAGGTCGAGTCTCATGGAATGGTGGTTCTAGCGGATGAAAACTAAGACGTTTCGGGGAAGTACGATGGCTGCGGCGCTCGATCAGGTGAAACGCCATTTCGGGCGTGACGCGGTGATCCTAAACACGCGAGCCTTCACGCGCGGTGCTGTCCTCGGGCTTGGGGGAAAACCCTACGTAGAAATCACCGCGGCTCGCGAGATGAATGACTTGCCCCAGGCACTGCGCAGTAGTACAGTTCGTAATAAGTCGGTACGAGGCGAACGAGCAGAAGGAGCTGCCACGCCCGTGTCATCGTCCGCTCTAGAGCAGGGAACGATTCCCTCACAATCACGTTCAGACGCTTTGGCAACGGAGGTCGGAGCGCTGAAGACGATGGTTGCGGAGTTGGTGCGCGAAACGCGCCGCGCCCACACTCCACAGCTTCCCGGCAAACTATACGAAACCTATCAGCAGCTGGTCGGCAACGCCGTTGCCGAGGAACTCGCCGGCCGTCTCGTCGATGAAGTATCCGCCCACCTGACCGACGATCAGATTGAGGACCCCGTTTCCGTGCGGGCCCATCTCGCGGGACTCCTCGAGCCGATGATTCCCACTGCCGGACCGATCAACGTCCCCCCTACGGGCGAGCCCTACATCGTCGCCCTCGTGGGACCGACGGGCGTGGGCAAGACGACGACCATCGCGAAGCTCGCGGCGAACCTCAGTCTCCGCGATCGTCGCAAGGTCGGCCTGATCACCATCGACACATACCGGATCGCCGCCGTCGAGCAGCTCAAGACCTATGCCGAAATCCTCGACGTGCCGCTCGAAGTAGCCATGTCGCCGGAGCAGTTACGCGATGCGAGGACGAGAATGTCCGATCGCGATGTCATCCTTGTTGACACCGCCGGTCGAAGCCAGCGCGACACGAGCAAGATCGGACAGCTTCGCGCGTTCTTCAACGTCGTCAAGCCGGACGAGATTCACCTGGTGCTCTCGAGCACCTGCACCGAACGGGTCGTCAGCGAGACGATCACTCGGTTCGGCGAGGTCGGTTTCGACCGGATCATCTTTACGAAGCTCGACGAAGCCCTGGGCTTCGGCGTGATTCTCAACTGTTTGCAGAAGGCTGACACCCGTTTGTCGTACGTCACGACAGGGCAGGACGTACCGAGTGACATCGCGGTTGGGGAAAGTAGGGCGCTAACCGAGCTTATCCTGGGCAGGCGAAACCCGCCCGTGCCCGCCGGCTCGGTCGAACCGTGACCGAAGCAGCGGCACCAGCCGCGGCAGTCGAGAGAATGAGGCGCTTCGAGATGGCTGATTCACAGGCTCAGCCCACTGCCACCGACCAGGCCAGCGGACTGCGCCGGCTGATCCGGCGTCGTTCTCGATTCGCCACGACGATCGCGATACTCAGCGGCAAGGGGGGTGTCGGAAAATCCAACATCGCCGTCAATTTGTCAGTATGTCTTGTCGAGAAGGGGGTCAATGTCACGCTGGTCGACCTCGACATGGGGCTCGCCAACGCTGATCTCTTGATGGACGTGCAGCCGAGATACACGCTCGCCCATCTGCTAGCCGGTGTGCGCAGTCTCGAGGAGATCATGACGGCAGGTCCCGGCGGGATGACGTTCGTCCCCGGCGGTTCGGGTCTCAGCGCTCTCGCCAATCTGTCGGAGTTCGAGCGTCAGCACCTGATCGCGCAGCTTCGCAGACTCAACCGCAGCGCTGATATCGTGGTTCTCGATTGTGCTGCCGGAATCTCCAGGAACGTTGTGAGTTTCGCTCAGCTGGCGGACCGCATACTAGTAGTGACAACGCCCGAACCCACTGCCCTCGCGGACGCATACGCAACTATTAAGGCGATGCGTCGCTACAACCGATCCGACGGCATAGGTCTATTCGTGAACATGGCGAACAGTCGCGCGGAGGCGCAGGCGACCTACGCCCGCGTGGCGGGAGTCGCCCGCAAATTTCTCAATTATTCTGTTGCGGACAGCGGCTACATGCTGCATGATACCGCCGTTGAGCTGGCCGTCCGGGAGCGGTGCCCGTTCGTTATCCGCTATCCGGGCTCGAATGCCAGCGCTTGTATTGCCGCGATGGCCGGCGAAGTTGCGCGGGCTTGCCTGGGCCATCAGCGGCGCGGCGGTTTCTTAAGGCGTGTCGCCGGATTGTTTGTTTAGACGGTAAACTGTCAGTCGCATGCTGGCGAAGGCCGTCGACCGGTAAGGATGCCGGTTTCAAAGCTAAGCGGGGCGGATGACTGCTACGGACGGATCCGTCGCAGATTCTCTGTCAGTCACCCTGCCAAGCCCCGGCCGAACGAGTGGTTGCGACACGGATGTTGCGCTCATGGTGGCTCGTTACGCGGGTGCCAGTCTAGGCCTGCTCGCCTTCACCATCGTGCTCATAGCCGGTCTGTTCACCCAAAACCCGGTCAATGTCACGCTATCGCGCGGCGTCCTCGCTCTATTCATATTTTGTCTAATAGGACTCGTCCTCGGAACGGCGGCCCAGAAGGTCATCTCCGAGCACGAGCAGAAGCGCGAATCGGAGATTCGCGATCGTTACCGGGATGACGACGGAAAGTCGCCGAATGCGGCAAACGAGACGACCTCTGCCGAAGAGTCGGCAGCGCCGGTACGGACCTGAGGGGCGGGCCTCACGGACGAGGGATCACCTCGGAGTCTGTACTGATCGGTCGAGAGGGCGACGTCCGCCGGACATCGGGTGAGGGCAAACGCAGGGACGCGTAAGGAGCTGTTTTAATGCGACAGACCAAGCCGAATCCGGATCTGATCCGTGTGTGGCAGGAATACAGGAAATCGGGCGATCGGAAGTTGCGCAACAACTTGATGGAGAGGTTCCTCCCGATCGTCAAGTACAACGCGGAGCGGATCGCCGCAAAGCTGCCCGACGAGATCGACAACGACGATCTGATCTCCGCGGGGATCTTCGGGCTGATGGACGCCATCAAGGCCTTTGACCTCGACCGCGGCGTCAAGTTCGAGACCTACTGCGCTCCGCGCATCCGCGGGGCGATCCTCGACGAGCTTCGCGCCCTCGACTGGGTTCCGCGCCTGGTGCGGCGCCGGGCCAACGAACTTGATCGCGTCTCGCGAGAGCTGGAATCGACGCTTGGCCACGCCCCGTCAGAAACCGACATCGCCCAACGGCTGAACCTCCCCGGGGCCGACTTCAAGAAGCTCATCCGCGACGCCAGAGCCGTCGCCCAGGTCTCACTGTCGCGCAAGTACAGCGAGACAGACTCGAGCAAGGACGTCTGCGAGATCGACGTCATAGAGGACAAGCGGGGACGGGACCCGGTCGCCGAGATTCAGAAGAAAGACCTCAAAGAGCTGATCACCCGCGGGCTGACCCGGGCCGAGCGCCTGATCCTGATTCTCTACTACTACGAAGAGATGACCATGAAGGAGATCGGCCTGACGCTCGACCTCTCCGAGAGCCGCGTATCGCAAATGCACTCATCCATCCTCAAGCGACTCAAGGACCAACTCGAACTGCGCAAGAAGGAACTGGTTCACTGACGGCTTGGACTCGCACCTCCGTTGCAGAGCTGACCGTCCGATCAGAACCGCGAGTGTAAGCGAGCGGCAGTGTGGCATGCTCACGCTTGTGTGAGCATGCTTTGGTGGTCGAGCGCCAGCATGGCCACGCGAGCGTGGACCATGCAACCCGGCCGGCGCGCCGGAATGGCACCCGGCGGTTAACAACTTCACAACTGTCGCGGCAAGGCAAACCGGAATCCAGCTCAAGCCTCCAAAGTAGCCGGTT
>CBDUZY010000001.1:0-32268 GCA_965371825.1 uncultured bacterium | reverse complement strand
TTCCTGGCTAACTCCGCGCGGACAACTGCGACGGCGAACTCCTCACTCATCCCAACCGTCGCCGTTAGCTTGTCCTGCAGTGCGACGAGCTGATCGACCGTCTGATCCGTCTTGCCCCTAGTGCGATCGAGAAGACGTTGGGTCCGGGCGATCGCCTCGGCGTGCAACTCTCTGGCACGGCGAACGGCCACTTCATTCAACCGGTTCTCTATCACGCGCATGCGATCCTGTGACCGGCGCCGAAGTCCACTGGCGCTTCGCAACGCCGCATCGATCCGGAAGTTGTCCGGTGTTTCGATTCCGCCGGCCGAAAACTCGAACCGATGATGCGCTCCTTGCAACGTCTGGAAGGCACGCACCAGGTCGGAGTGAAGAACATGATATCTGGCGTGGTCGGTCTGGTTCTCTCCTATCCTATTGATTTCGCCGCGCATGGCGGTTAGGTGTTTGGCCGAGGTGAAAAGGAAGTCGTTGAGTAAAGACCGTGTCTGGAAGTAGAAGTCCAGGATCTCGCCGCTCTGCGGATCGATATGGACTTTTTGCAACAGGTGGAATTCGGCTGACCAGGACTTTGCGAACTCGGCGAGCAGTTCGCCGTATTCCAGCGCCTCCGCAACCACCGCGTCGACCCGGGCCGCCGTGCCCTTGTCCAACTGAGCGGTGTCCTGATCCGATGTGGTTAGGTGAAGCCCGTCCGCGGCGGAGACGAGCAGCTCGAGCCGCGGGCCGGTCCCGCGGTAGACTCCAACCATGTGTGATTTCAGTTCACTCAAGGTCACGGCAAGTTCCCGCAGGTCCTGCTGCAGCCCAAGATCGGACGCGACGGCCTCGCGGCGTTCGTCGGCCGTAACCACGCCGTGCGTGGGCTCCGGCTCGGACCTGAGTTCGGCGAAATCGGCCGTCGCAACTGCCAGTTCCTCACGGGCGGCGGCGAACTCCGCGCGGAGGGCACGCCACTTCTCGAGCACGGCGGCGTGCTGCGTGCTGGGGTCGCCAGCCGGCATCGAGGCCACCACTTCGTCCATCTGCTCGCCGGCCGCCTCTAACCGCGCCGTGAGCTCATCGACACGCCCGGCGACGATGCGCTCTGCCTCGGCCGGCGTGTCGCGAACGGCGGCGGCTTCCTCTTCGACCTGCTGCAAAAAGGCAGTGGCGATCTCGGACGCAAGATCGGCGCCGGGCCCGACATCACGGGACAACACGACAACGCGCAAGAGATCTTCGGCAGGCGAATCGACGAACCACCGAGGTTGACCGGCTGAAACGGCTCCGGGTCCGGCCAGTCGCGTTGCGGCGAAACGCAGCAAGTGGTCGCTGAACGGGAGCTGTTCGTCGGAGCGACCCTCTCCAGCGATGCGAAATGTCGCGGCGCTGAGACTTTCAGGCCTGTTGGCCACGAATGCCAAGGAGGCCACAAGAACAGCGGCGACGGCGGGAAGCAGCAAGCTGACGCCATGTGGCGGCCGCCGGGTCGGACCATGCGCCTGGCGATACTTACCGGTCACGCCGGACAGTTCGGCTAGCGAGTCCTCGTCCTTGCGGTCACCAGCCGAGCTCCCCCGCGATGAAGGCGGTCGAGAAGAGCCGTGAACCTCCGACCTCCGCTCGACACGACCGGCGTCAGGCGTCACCGGCGTTTCCTCTGACGAGTTCGTCTATGCCGGTCCGGTCGTCGGGTGTGATGGTCCAGCCTACTGCGCCGACGTTTTCCACTACTTGGGACTGTCGTTTCGCACCGACGAGCACCGACGTAACGGCTGGGAACGTTGCCGTCCAGTTGATCACTAGTTGTGCCAGGGTCTTGTCATATCGGCCGGCTATGCTCTTGAGAGCCTCCACCAACTGCAAGTTCCGGCGAAAGCGTCGCCCCATGAAATCGGGGTCTTTCTCTCGAATCCCGTGGAAGGTGTCGTCTTCGCTGAACTTGCCGGTCAGCAGGCCCTTGGCAAGCGGGCTGTAGGGAAGAACGGCGATTCCCCGCTCAGCGCAGAAGGGCAGCAGGTCGTTAGCGGCACGTGGTTGAACCATCGAGAACGGCGGTTGGAGGGCATGAACGGGGCCGAACTCGCACGCGGCCGCCAACTTCTCGCAGCCGAAATTGGATAGCCCGATCGCCCGGATCTTTCCCTGCTTGAGCAAGTCTGTAAGGGCCGTCATCGTCTCCCGGAGGGGCGTGTCAGGGTCGGGCCAGTGGCACTGATACAGATCGATTGTTTCGGTATGTAGCCGCCTGAGGCTCTGCTCGCATTCGCGGACGATGCTCTCAGGTTTCAGACATCGCCGTGGCAGCGTGCCCTTCGACGGTGGCGGCAAAAGCCCGCACTTGGTGGCGAGGACGACCTCGCTGCGGCGCTCCCTGATCGCCTTGCCGACGATGATCTCAGAGTGCCCGAGGCCGTAGATCGGGGCGGTGTCGATCAGGTTTACGCCGAGGTCGAGGGCGCGGTGGATAGCGGCAATGGACTCGCGATCGTCCACCGTGCCCCAGACATCAGCCTCGCCGCCCATCGCCCAGGTACCAAGTCCGATGGTGGAAACTTCGAGATCGGTTCGTTCCAGGGCTCGGTGTTCCATTACTTTGTGAACTCCATGATTGGCTGCGACGGTTCGTTGGGCCGCCGAGGGATGTCGGGCGCGCCGCGCGTAATGCTAGGGCCAGGTCGCGTTGCACTCAAGAGTCAGGCGGAAGGCAAGGGATGCACTAAAAACGGTAGGGTGACGTTATTACAGGTCGAAGCAGGCGTGAGGTTCCTCCGCCTTCGACTGGGTAGCCGGTGAGGGAGCGAGTGAGCGGAATGGTTTTCGGCAAGTTTTGCATTTGACAGGTTGGCGGTAATCCGTATATTTGCGGGGCTCTGGGCGTAGCTGTGGCGGTATTGCTGCCGTACGCCGCGGGATGATAGTGGCTCGATGTGTGGCTGGCGGGACTGCGTGCCGGCGATATCGAGCATTTCGCGAGGCTCGCCGGCGGGCGCGAGTGCATCGGCGGTCCGCGCGTGCGCCCGGGGCGCGGTGGGTGAGATTGCTGCTGTAGCTCAGCTGGTAGAGTGCGTCCTTGGTAAGGACGAGGTCACGGGTTCGATTCCCGTCAGCAGCTTGTTTATGGCGCGGCGCGAGAAGCTCTGACGTGGCCGACGGTGCTCTGAGTGGCGTCGGGATCGCGACTGTGATCGGTTGCGTGACTGGCAGGCGTCTCGCGGAGCAGTTAGCTAAGAGCGTGATCGGGTAAAGGACTGGCACGGCGAGAAGGACGCCGATCGAGTGGAGGTAGCTACTGGATGGCCAAGGAAATATTTCAACGAACCAAGCCTCACGTCAACGTGGGCACTATCGGGCACGTCGACCACGGCAAGACGACGCTGACGGCCGCCATGTGCCTCGTGCAGAGCCAGAAGGGGATGGCCAAGGCCATTTCGTATGACGACGTGGCCAAGGCTTCTGAGAAGCAAGGGCGACGCGACTCGACCAAGATTCTGACTATCGCTACCGCGCACGTCGAGTACGAGACCGAGGCGCGACACTACGCCCACATCGATTGTCCGGGACACGCCGACTACGTGAAGAACATGATCACGGGCGCCGCCCAGATGGACGGGGCGATCCTTGTCGTGTCAGCGGCGGACGGTCCGATGCCGCAGACCCGAGAGCACATTCTCCTGGCGCGGCAGGTGAACGTTCCGCACATTGTTGTGTTCCTAAACAAGGTGGACCTGGTCGACGACCCGGAGCTCTTGGAGCTGGTCGAGATGGAGGTGCGCGAGCTTCTGTCGAAGTACGATTTCCCGGGCGACGACATCGCGTTGATCCGCGGGTCCGCGCTTCCGGCCATGAACAATCCGACCGATGCGGCGGCGACGGAGTGCATCAGGGAACTGCTCGCCGCTCTTGACGAGCAGATTCCGATACCGGAGCGAGAGGTAGACAAGCCGTTCCTGATGTCGGTGGAGGATGTGTTCAGCATCAAGGGCCGTGGAACTGTGGCGACTGGCAGGATCGATCGAGGCCAGATCAAGGTGGGCGAGGAGGTCGAGATCGTCGGGCTCACCGAGACCCAAAAGACGACGGTCACGGGTGTCGAGATGTTCAACAAGACGCTGGATTCCGGCCAGGCGGGTGACAACGTGGGCTGCCTGCTTCGAGGCACCAAGAAGGACGAGGTCGAAAGGGGCCACGTGCTGGCCCACCCGGGGTCGATCACGCCGCACACCAAGTTCGACGCACAGGTGTACGTGCTGACCCAGGAGGAAGGGGGACGGCACACGCCGTTTTTCAACGGGTACCGCCCGCAGTTCTACTTCAGGACGACCGACGTAACCGGGGCCTTGAGCCTCCAGGGTGCGGAGATGTGCATGCCCGGCGACAACATCACGATGTTGGTCGAACTGGGTAAGCCGATCGCGATGGAGCAGGGTCTGCGTTTTGCGGTTCGTGAGGGCGGGCGCACCGTTGGTTCGGGCGTGGTGGCGAAGGTTATCGAGTAGGGAACGTGGTTGCAGGCGGCGACTGCTTGCGGATGTAGATCGACATGGCGAAGGCGGTCAAGCGTGAATACGTGTGGTTGCAGTGCAAGGAGTGCAGCGACCTTAACTATCGGACGAGTGTGAACGTTCTTGGCGGTACGCCCAAGCTAGAGCGATCGAAGTACTGCAAGCGACAGCGAAAGCACACGATCCACAAGATCAAGAGGAAGTAGACTCCCGCTGGCGGCGAGGGATGGGATCTGCTTAGGAGCGTAGCTCAATTGGCAGAGCACCGGTTTCCAAAACCGGCGGTTGGGGGTTCAAGTCCCTCCGCTCCTGTCGGGGGCGGTCCGATCGTGGTTTGGGTCGGTCGCGGCGTCCGGTGGAATCGCGACCCGAGGCGAGTGGAGACTTAGGCGACAAGATGGACGACAGCGAGACGACGGCGATCAAGCGTAAGGAGGGGTCGACACCTTCGCGGAAGAATGGCGGAGGTGACGTGCCCGGTGGGCGATCAGGTGGCGGCGCCTCTGACGTCCCGCGCGGCCCCGCCGTACGTCGAACGGAGGGCGGTTTCTTCAGGCAGTACAAGCCCGAGCAGGGCAAAGCCACCCGTAACGGCACGATGGCCGCGGGCGGAGCCTTGATCGCTTGGGGTGCGTATTTCGTCTGGGACCGCCTGCAGGTGTACCAGGGCGACGATGTGCTTTCCTTGCTGATCACGACGGGGATTCCGATCGTCTTTGCGGTCGTGTTCGGCGGCTTGCTGTGGTGGCTGTCGTACTCCAACAGGACGGGCAGCGATTTCATGATCGCCACTGAAGGCGAAATGAAGAAAGTGAACTGGTCAACGCGACGAGAGATCATCGGCTCGACCAAGGTCGTGATTATGTTCACGGTGCTGATGGCCACCTACCTGTTCGTCGTGGACATCGTGTTCCAGACGGGATTCAGATGGTTCGGTGTGCTCAAGAGATGACCGACGTCCCGAATACAACCGAGATTACCGCGCCGGGCATGAAGTGGTACGTCCTGCGCGTCGCTTCCAACAAAGAGGAGCAGGTGCGACAGGCACTCGATCGCAAGGTCAAGATCGAGGGGCTCGAGACACGTGTCGGCAGGATCCTGGTCCCGACGCTCAAAGAAAAGCGGATGAAGTCGGGCGTGCTGAAGATCGTCGAGCGGAAGCTCTATCCGGGTTACGTCTTCGTAGAGATGGCCTGCGAGGAGGATGGATCGATCCCGGAGGCCGTGTGGTTCTTGATGAAAGAGACGACCGGTGTGGGCGATTTCATCGGTTCAGACGGGAAACCGACCAGCATGCCCGAGCAGGATGTTGTCGGAATGCTAGCCGCCTCGGAAAAGGCGGAGGAGCAGCCGGGACTGTCGGGCCTGAACATCCACAAGGGCGATCAGGTGAAGATCACCGACGGGGCGTTCGAGAGCTACGAGGGAGAGGTCGATACCGTCGACGAGAAGCGAGGCATGGTGTCGGTGGTGGTGTCGATCTTCGGTCGATCCACGCCCATCGAGGTGGGGTACTGGCAACTGGAGAAGGTCGAGTAGGCGATTTCACTCCGGTCGGAGCCGGGTGGTGATCGATCGGCAATCGGAGTGTTCTGTCCCGTCATGGCGGCGGGTTAGGAGTCCAAGTGGCGAAGAAGGGTAAGGAACTGACCGCGACGATCAAGCTGCAGGCCCCGGGCGGACAAGCTACGCCCGCGCCGCCCATAGGTCCGGCGCTCGGGCAGCACGGCGTGAACATAGGCCAGTTCGTTCAGCAGTTCAACGCGGCGACGGCGTCGCTTAACGGAATGACCGTATCGGTGGTGATCTCCGTGTACTCGGATCGATCGTTCACTTATGAGGTCAAGAGTCCGCCGGCGGCCGTGCTGCTCAAGGATGCCGCCCAGATTGCGAAGGGCAGTGGCGTGCCCAACAAGGAAAAGGTCGGGACGGTGACCGCCGCGCAGGTCCGCACGATCGCCGAGCGGAAACTGCCGGATCTGAACGCCAACACGGTGGAGGCGGCGGAGCGCATCGTCGCGGGTACGGCGCGCTCGATGGGAATCGATATTGTCGACTAGGTGATTTTCCAGCCTGGGATCGCTCTCGGGCGGAGTGGTGAACAAGTGGCGTACAGAAGCGTTGCATACCGGAAGCAGTTGGAGACGGGTGGTGGTGCGTCCACACCCATGAGTGTCGACGAGGGGATCGCCAAGGTCAAGGAGATGGCGGCGATCAAGGCCGACCGGAAGTACAAGAACGGCAAGAAGCGCAAGGACATGGATCACACCGTGGAAATCGTGCTTCATCTGGGCATCGATCCGAAGCAGGCCGATCAGATGCTCCGCGGGGCGATCTCCTTGCCGAAGGGGATTGGCAAGTCCCGAAAGGTGATCGCGTTCTGCGACGAGGCGGTGGCGGACGCCGCGAAGGAAGCGGGAGCGACCGAAGCCGGTGGTGACGAGCTGATCGCCAAGGTCAAGGAGGGCTGGTTCGACTTTGACGTGGCGGTCGCCCACCCATCGATGATGGGCAAAGTCGGCAAGCTGGGGCGGATATTGGGCCCGCAGGGGAAGATGCCGACACCGAAGGCCGGGACGGTGACGCCGGATGTCGCGGCGACTGTCAAGGAGTTCGCCGCCGGTCGATTGGAGTTTCGCAACGACGACGGTGGGAATATCCACCTTCCGGTCGGCAAGGTGAGCTTCTCGGACGGCGATCTCAAGGCGAATATCGAGGCGGTGATCGACCACTTCGTGAAGATCAAGCCTTCCGCGGCAAAGGGCCACTATATGAAGCGGGTCTGCCTCACGGCGACCCGGACGCCGTCGGTAACGATTACGGCAAGCGCTTAACGGCGGCGCTGCCCGGTAGTGAAATTGGGTTCGTAGCAACGGCAGGATGAATCGATGAGCAAGGCTGTCAAGAAGTTGGTCGCCGATGATCTTCGCGAGCGCTATGGGGGAATGCGTAGCGCGTGCGTCGTGGAACTGACCGGATTGAACGTAAAGGCGCAGGAGTCTTTGCGGGGAATGCTCCGCGAAAAGTCGGCGCGTCTCGAGGTCATAAAGAACAGCCTGGCTCGAAGAGCCTTTGAGGACGGACCGCTCGCCCCACTCGGTGAAGCGTTGGAAGGTCCCTGTGCTCTGGTTACCTCGCCGGAATCGCTGATCGATATCGCGAAGATCCTGGTAGGGGCCGCCCGGGAGTTTACGGAGCTCAAGCTCAAGCAGGCGATCTTCGACGGTGATCCGTCGCTGATCTCGGTCGAAACCCTGGCGAAGATGAAAGGGCGGACCGAGCTGCTGGGCGAGCTGATGATGCTGATTTCCTCGCCGGGCAGAGCTATCGCGGGTTGCATCGGATCGCCGCAGGCGAAGATCGCCGGTTGCCTGAAGGCCCTGGCCGACAAAGCCGCCTGACTGCGGAAACGAACCGCACGGGGTGTCCGGTCGGATTGATCGGACAACACGCACGATGAACCAAGACGCCGCATGACGACTGGTCCGCCGCCGGCGGATGAAATGACCCACTTCGGGGTGGGTTGCCTATCGTTGCGGCGAAATACGAAGTTAAGGAGTAGGAGTCGATGGCAGAGGCCCCAGCAGTAGAGTTCAGCACCGAGACCAAAGAACTCGCCGACAAGCTCGTCAACCTGACCGTTAAGGACGCCCAGTCGCTCGTGGACTGCCTGAAGGAAGTGCACGGAATCGAGCCTGCCGGCGGTGGAGTGATGATGGCAGCCGGCGCAGGCGGGGACGCCCCGGCCGAGGTCGAAGAACAGACCCTGTTCGACGCCATTCTTGCGGGCTACGGGGACAAGAAGATAGCGGTGATCAAGGTCGTTCGGTCGCTAACCAGCCTGGGGCTCAAGGAAGCCAAAGAGCTCGTGGAGAGCTGTCCCAAGGCGATCAAGGAAGGCGTGTCGAAGGAAGAGGCCGAGAAGGTCAAGACGGAGATCGAAGAGGCGGGCGGAGCCGTCACGATTTCCTGACCGACCATGGCCGGCGTCGTTGGTCGCGATCAACGAGACTTGCCGGTTACCGGACTTCGGATGGCGGCTTGCATCGGATGACTGGTGCTGCCGCGGCGGGCAGATGCTGGGTTGCCCGCTTTGGTTTGGGATGAGGATCGTATAGATCGACTTGTTTATTTGTTTATCCCGCGGGAAATTCACGTCCACGGCGGGGCGGGATCGACCGGGTTGATGGGACACCCGGTCCACCGGAAGCCCCGCACGATGAGGGTCGTCCCACTGTTGTATCGTGTTCTTTCGTCGGCGCCGGCCGACGAGCCAGCGCTTGCGTCATGCGCAAGCGACACGGGCGATTGAACGAGGGACTTGCTCTATGACGACGACACTTGCCGTCCGAAACTACTCGAAGGTCGGAGATGCGATCGGGATTCCGGACCTGATCGGCATTCAGACGCGCTCGTACTCTCGTTTCCTCCAGGAGGAGGTTGCTCCGGCGGAGCGAGCCCCTCGGGGTCTCGAATCGCTGCTTCGGGAGATGTTCCCGATCGAGAGTTACGACGGAAAGCTCGCCCTGCACTACATCAGTTACGAGCTGGGAAAAGCGCGATATACACCGGACGAATGCCGCGAGCTGCGCCTGACCTACGGTATGCCGCTCCGCGTGCGCCTTCGCCTGGTGCGCAAGGACAGCGACGAGATCCAAGAGGATCAGATCTACCTGGGCGACATGCCGATCATGATCGGCGGCGGCGAGTTCATAGTTAACGGGGCGGAGCGGGTGATCGTCTCCCAGCTTCACCGCTCCCCCGGCGTGGACTTCATCAAGGACCAGGCCGAGGGCGACCGGGCGCTGCACGCCTGCCGCATCATCCCGGAGCGGGGCAGTTGGATCGAGATCGAGGTCACCAAGAAGGACCTGCTGGTCGTACGCATCGACCAATCGAGCAAGCTGCCGGCGACCACATTCCTTCGGGCTATGGATCAGCAGTACTCCACGGACGAGGCGATCGTCGAGACGTTCTACCGGACGAAGATGGTGCGGACCTCCGCCCTCAAGCCGGAGATGTACACGGTTTCGCCGATTGTCGACGAGGAGGAGGACGAGGTGCTGGTTCGGGCCGGGTGTCAGGTCGGCGACGCGGTGGAGCGGATCCAGGGCCTTCCGTTAAAGAGCCTGCGGGTGATAAGCAAGGTGTCCGATCCGCTCATCCTCAACACCCTGGCGGAGGATACGAGCCGCACGTACGAGGAAGCCCTGCTCAAGATCTACGGACGGCTCCGACCGGGCAACCCCCCCCAGATCGACAAGGCGAAGAAGCTGTTCGGCGAGAAATTCTATGACGAGAACCGCTATCGCCTGGGCAAGGTCGGCAGGTTTCGCCTGAATCGCAAGTTCGAGATCGATAGCGACGGTGGTTCCATGACGCTCACCGTCGAGGACATGGTCAACTGCCTCAGGTACCTTCTGAAGCTGCGAACCGGCGAGTCGGCGTTCGCCGTCGATGACATCGACCATCTGGGCAACAGGCGCCTGCGAACGCTCGACGAGTTGTGTGCCGACGAGATGCGGAAGGGATTCCTCAAACTCCGCCGAACGGTGCAGGAACGGATGAGCCTCAAGGATCCGGATCAGCTAGGCCGGGTGGCGGAACTGATCAATAGCAAGTCAATCAGCTCAGCCGTGGAGCTCTTCTTCGGGCGCGGGGAACTGTCGCAGGTCGTCGACCAGACGAACCCTCTGTCCCAGCTCACCCATGAACGACGTCTCTCAGCGCTAGGCCCGGGCGGGCTGAACCGAAAGCGGGCGGGCTTCGAGGTTCGCGACGTTCACATCAGCCACTACGGACGGATCTGCCCGATCGAGACCCCGGAAGGGACGAACATCGGGCTGATCGCTTCGCTGAGTTTGTACAGCGCGGTCGACGACTACGGCTTCCTCATCACTCCGTACCGCAAGGTCGGCAAGAACGGGAAGATCGGGGAACACCTGTTCCTGCGCGCCGACGAGGAGATGCGCGAGACGCTCGCTCCTCCCGAGGCTGTGGAACCTGGATCCGATCGCCTTCGGGAGGGAAACCTGATCGTCCGACGGCACGGTGACCTCGGTCAGGTCCATGCCGATCAGGTCACCTTTGTCGATATCTCGCCCAAGCAAACGATCGGCGTCTCGGCGTCGTTGATTCCGTTCCTGGAGCACGACGACGCGAACCGCGCTCTCATGGGATCGAACATGCAGCGACAGGCCGTCCCGCTCCTGAAGGTGGAGCCTCCGGTCGTAGCGACCGGAATGGAAAAGGCGGTGGCCGCGAACAGCGGCATGGTGGTCAAGAGCCGGACGACGGGGAAAGTGACGTACGTCGACGCTACACGGATCGTGATCGACGACACGGACGAGTACCTGCTTCGCAAGTTCCAGGGCCTCAACGAGCGGACGTGTATGAACCAAAAACCGCTGGTCCAGCCGGGGCAGCGGGTCAAGGCGGGGGACATCATCGCGGACGGACCCGCGACCGCCGACGGCGAGTTGGCTCTCGGTAAGAACGTGTTGGTCGCGTTCCTGACCTATGACGGTCACAACTTCGAGGACGCGATCGTTATCAGTGAGCGCCTCGTTCGAAACGACACCTTCACCAGCATCCACATCGACGAATATGACATAGAGGTTCGAGAGACAAAGCTCGGGCGGGAGGAGTTCACAGCCGACATCCCCAACGTATCCGAGAAAGCCCTCGCGAACCTCGATGCCGACGGGATAGTGCGCATAGGCACTCGGGTCCAACAGCGCGATATCCTCGTGGGCAAAGTCAGTCCGAAGTCGAAGAGCGAGCTGAGCCCGGAAGAGAAGTTGCTGCACGCGATCTTCGGTCGAGCAGGGGAGGATGTGAAGAACGACTCGCTGGAGCTGCCGGCGGGCGAACAGGGAATCGTCATCGGGGCCAAGCGTTTCAGCCGCCGGATCCACATGACCGACGAGCAGCGCCGAGAACTGAACGAGGAGATCGAGAAGTACGTGGGCGAGCAGAACGCCCGGATCATCGCCTGCTTCAAGCAACTCTGTGACGAGATCGAACCCGTCATGGAGACACCCATGATCGACCCGAACACGCGCCAGAAGGTCGGCCACAGCGACCTTGACGAGGTCATCATGGAGCAAATCGACATCTTCGCCGAACACGTCCGGTCGAGGGACCTGAAATGGGTCAAACCCGCGTCGAAGCGTGAGGATTGCCTGACGATAGTCGAGCGGTTCTGGCCGCGGATCGAGGAGATCCAGGAGGAGCGCGATCGCAAGTCCGCTCAGATGAAGCGCGGTGACGAGCTTCCTTCGGGCGTCCTCGAGATGGTGAAGGTCTATGTGGCCACCAAGCGTTCGATTTCGGTGGGAGACAAGATGGCCGGGCGGCATGGCAACAAGGGTGTGATTGCGAAGATCGTTCCCGAAGAGGACATGCCCTTCCTGGACGACGGCACACCGGTGGACCTCTTGCTGAATCCCCTGGGCGTGCCGTCACGTATGAACGTGGGGCAGATTCTGGAGACCCACTTGGGATGGGCCGCCAGAGTGATTGGTCTCCAGGCCGTAACCCCGGTCTTCGACGGGGCGTCTGAGGAGGAGATCCACACGGCCCTGCGGGAGGCGAACGAGGTCGCCACGAGTCGTCAGGGGGACGCTGAAGCCATCGCGGGGGCCGCAACGAACGACCTTCGCTTCTCGAAGCTTCGCCCCGGTGGCAAGGTTCGTCTTCGAGACGGGCGTACCGGCGAGTACTTCGACCAGGGCATCACCGTCGGCTACATCTACATGTTGAAGCTCCACCATCTCGTCGACGACAAGATCCACGCCAGAGCGACAGGACCTTACAGCCTGATCACGCAACAGCCGCTGGGTGGGAAGGCCCGCACCGGCGGACAGCGCTTCGGGGAAATGGAGGTCTGGGGCCTCGAGGCATATGGAGCGGCCTATGTGCTGCAAGAGTTGATCACGGTCAAGAGTGACGACGTCGAAGGGCGAACGAAGATCTACGAGACAATGGTGAAGGGGCGTAACACGCTCGAGGCCGGGACGCCGGTCTCCTTCGATGTCCTGTGTAACGAGATCCGCGGACTGTGTCTGAACATTCACTTGGAGAAACGACACGTCGGATAGTCAGGTGTTGTCACCGACCGTTGACGCCGTGGCGTCTAACGGGAACCGATGGCCACGAAAAGGAGTGAATGAGATGTTCACCGGAATCACATACTCCACGAACAAGCCCGCTCCGGAGGAGCTGTTGGCGTTCTATGGCCGACAGCACCACGAAACGACGCACGAACGGACGAAGATCGACAAGATGCTCCGGAACACCTTCTGCATCGTGACGGCGCGACATGACGGAGAGCTGATCGGTCTTGCCCGCGGAGTAACGGACGGTCTGTGGGGAAGATTGGCGGAGTGCAAGCTGGATCCCGCCTACCAGGGACCCGCGTGCGTGACGAGGACGGACGGTCGCATCGAGCACGACGCCTCCGGTATAGCCCGAGAGATGGCCAGGCGCGTGATTGCGGCGCTTAGGGAGTACGGTGTCGAACGCGTCGACGCCATCGCATACGGGACGGAGGTGGACTTCTGTGAAGAGCTGGGTTTCAAGAAACAGCACGGGGTGGAGGTGTTGGAGCTCCTCGCCGGTGCTACGCTGTCGCCGGTCGTTGCGACGTCCGGCAGTGTAGCATGAGGGCACGAGGGATAGGACGCTGGAAGTGTGCTTTGTCGAGTATGCCGGAAGAGCCTGCAATGGCAAGTGATTCCAGAAGAGGACTGACCGCCGATGCTGGATAACATTTACGATCGTGTCGACGACTTCAGCCGCGTGCACATATCGCTGGCCTCACCCAACGATATCCGCAGCTGGTCGTTCGGCGAGGTGAAGAAGCCGGAGACGATCAACTACCGTACCTACCGTCCCGAGAAGGACGGACTCTTCTGTGAGCGCATCTTCGGTCCCGAGCGGGATTGGGAGTGCGCCTGCGGGAAGTTCAAGGGTACGAAGCACAAGGGTATCATCTGCGATCGTTGCGGCGTGAAAGTGACCCACTCACGGGTGCGCCGCAAGCGGATGGGGCACATAAACCTCGCCGCCCCGGTCGTACATATCTGGTTCTTCAAAGCGATGCCTTCTCGCCTGGGCGCCCTCTTGGACATCAAGACGGCAAGCCTGGAAAAGGTCGTCTACTTTCAGGACTATCTCGTCGTGGATCCGGGCGATACGCCTCTGAAGCCCAAGCAGCTCCTGACCGAGGAGGAGTGCAGAACGGCACGGGAAAGCTACGGTAAGGGGTTCACGGCGATGATGGGTGCGGAGGCAGTCAAGGAGCTGCTTGCCGGCCTCGATCTCAAGGAGCTGTCCATTGAACTCCGCGAGGAACTCATAAAGACGGGGAGCAAGCAGCGCGAGAAGGACCTGGCCAAGCGCCTCAAGATTGTTGAAGCCCTCCGCCACTCGCCGAACGAGGCGAGCTGGATGGTGCTCGATGTGATCCCGGTCATCCCACCCGACCTTAGACCACTGGTTCTCCTCGACAGTGGGAACTTTGCGACCAGCGACCTGAACGATCTCTATCGCCGAATCATAAACCGCAACAGTAGACTCAAGAAACTGGTCGACCTCAATGCGCCGGAAGTGATCATCCAGAACGAGAAGCGGATGCTCCAGCAGGCCGTCGACGCCCTGTTCGACAACGGGCGCTGTCGCCGCCCGGTCCTCGGGTCCAGCAATCGTCCTCTAAAGTCCATGACCGACATGATCAAGGGCAAACAGGGGCGTTTTAGGGAGAACCTGCTCGGCAAGCGAGTGGATTACTCGGCGCGGTCGGTGGTCGTGGTCGGACCGGAACTGAAGCTCCACCAGTGCGGACTGCCGAAGAAGATCGCCCTGGAGCTCTATCAGCCGTTCATCATTCGCAAGCTCAAGGACCGAGGCCTGGCAGACACGATCAAGTCCGCCAAGAAGATGCTCGAGAGGCGCGACCAGGCGATCTGGGACATCCTCGAGGAAGTGATCTACCAACACCCGGTTCTGCTCAACCGTGCCCCGACGCTCCACCGGATGGGAATCCAGGCGTTCGAACCGGTGTTGGTCGAAGGGAACGCGATCAAGATACATCCGCTGGTCTGCCGGGGATTCAACGCCGACTTCGACGGCGACCAGATGGCCGTCCACCTTCCCCTCTCCATCGAGGCCCAGGTGGAAGCTCACGTTCTGATGATGTCGACGAACAACATCTTCAGCCCCGCAAACGGCAGCCCGATCATGTCACCCACCCAGGATGTGGTCATGGGCGTGTTCTATCTGACAACGGATCACGTCAGTGCAAAGATCGAAGAGGCGGACGCCCCGAAGTTCGCTGACATGTTCGAGGCGCTGACCGCACACGATCACGGGCGCGTTGCGATCCACGAGAAGATCGCCGTCCGGATAGAGCGCGATCGTTGCGTCACCGACCTAAAGAGCGACAACGAGCCGACTCCCTCGAATCGCCGCATTCTCACCACGGTCGGTCGGCTTGTCTTCAACGATATTCTCCCGCCGGAGATGCCCTTTTACAACTGCCCCCTATCGCAGAAGGGGCTGGTGCGCGTCGTGGCGGATTGCCATGAGTTGCTCGGGCGGGCGGCAACGATCAAGTTGCTCGACGACATCAAGGATACCGGTTTCAAGCACAGCACGCTTGCCGGTCTATCGTTCGGTGTGACGGACATGCGCGTGCCCAGCGCCAAGCAGAAGATCATCGACGCGGCGCAGAAATCGGTCGATCAGATTCAGCGCTCGTTCGAGGAGGGCATGCTCACCCGCCTGGAGAGGTACAACCAGGTCATTGACGTGTGGATCCATGCCCGGGAGCTGGTGACGCAGGCGATGATGGGGGAACTTCGCGATGATTATCGTGACGAGAAAGGCGACTACGTCAAGCCGAACGACGCCGGTGCAAAGCCGTATCTGAATCCGATTTACCTGATGACCCAATCGGGTGCCCGAGGCAGCGTTGACCAGATACGGCAGTTGGCGGGCATGAGGGCGCTTATGGCCAAGCCCTCCGGTGAGATCATCGAGGCGCCGATCAAGGCGAACTTCCGCGAGGGGCTGTCGGTGCTCGAGTACTTCAGCTCGACGCACGGGGCGCGCAAGGGCCTCGCCGATACCGCGCTCAAAACCGCCGACTCGGGGTACCTGACTCGAAAACTCGCCGATGTCGCGCAGAATGTCATCGTCAATGACTTCGACTGTGGAACGATCAACGGTATCACTAAAGCGGCAACCTACAAGGGCGAGGAAATAGAAGTCGCCCTGCGCGAGCACATCATCGGCCGCATCGCCCGCGACAAGATCAGAAACCCCAAGACCGACAAGCTTATCGTGGGGGAGAACCAGGTCATCACCAAAGAGGTTGCCACCGAGATCGAGGAGCTCGGCGTCGACAAGATTCGAGTTCGCAGCCCGCTCACCTGCGAGAGTCCGCGCGGGGTCTGCGCATCGTGCTATGGAATGGACATGTCCACGGGCAAGCTCGTCGAGGAAGGGATGGCCGTTGGAATCATTGCCGCCCAGTCCATTGGAGAGCCGGGGACCCAGCTGACCATGCGGACCTTCCACACGGGCGGTGTCGCCCAGAAGGCCGCTATCGAGAACACCGTGCGGGCCACTCAAAAGGGCGAGGTCCGCTATCAAGACCTCAACCCCGTCCCGGTGGAGCGCGGCGACGGGAAGATTGCGATGGTGGCCCTCAAGAGGAACGGGGAGATCATCATTGTCGACGACAAAGAGCGTGAGCTATCGCGCGACAAGGTCCCCTACGGGGCATCACTGAAGGTGAAGGACGGCCAGGCGGTGTCCAGGCGAGAAGTGTTGTGCGAGTGGGATGCCCACATGACGCCGATACTCGCCGAGGTGCCGGGCTTCGTTCGCTTCCAGGACGTAGCCGACGGCGAGACCGTGCGGCTCGAACAGGAGGGCGGACGTACCTGGTTCGTGGTGGTCGAGCACAAGGGCGAGAAGCATCCGCAGATCATGATCGAGGACAAGGACGGCAACGTCGTCGATTATCACTACCTACCGGCGAAGGCCCGCATCGAGGTCCAGGAAGGCCAGGAGATCAAACCTGGTATGGAACTGGCCCGACAGCCCCGCGCCATGGGTGGAACACAGGACATCACCGGCGGTTTACCGCGAGTCACGGAGATCTTCGAGGCCCGACGTCCGAAAGAGCCTGCAATGATGGCGGAGATATCCGGAGAGGTCGAGATCCGACCGGACAAGCGGCGTGGGAAGATGACCATCGTCGTATGCAGCGAGAGCGGGATGGAGAAGGAGCACCACGTCCCGCAGGACAAGCACCTGCTTGTGCACGCCGGCGATACGGTCGAGGCCGGTGACCCGCTGATAGATGGTCCGCTGATTCCGCACGACATCCTCCGCATCAAGGGCGAGGGTGCCTTGCGGAGCTATCTGCTATACGAGGTTCAGGCGGTTTATCGCAGCCAGAATGTCGGGATCAACGACAAGCACGTTGAGGTCATCCTGACCCAGATGCTCCGCAAAGTGAAGGTGACCCACCCGGGAGATTCCCGGTTCCTGCCGGGTGAGGTGGTCGACAAGTTCCGGTTCCAAACCGAGAACGAGACCCTGTCCAAGAGCGTGGTGATCAGCAACGCCGGAGACACTAAGCTTTCGGTCGAGGACGTGGTTCTCAAGTCCGAGCTCGTCGACGCCAACGCGGAGGCCGAGGAAGTGGGGGGTGAGCCCGCCAAGGGCAAGCGTCCCAAGCCGGCATCGGCAGCGCCCCTGCTGCTGGGGATTACGAAGGCGGCCCTGGCCAGCGATTCGTTCATCTCCTCGGCGTCGTTCCAGGAGACCACGAAAGTGCTGACCGAGGCGGCGCTGGGTGGGTTCGTTGACGATTTGCGTGGTCTCAAAGAAAACGTCATACTAGGGCACTTGATCCCGGCCGGGTCGGCCTATCGCCCGTATCAGAAAATGCGGGTCAAGCATCTGGGCGAGCCCATCGCGGCTCCGACGGAGATGCCGGCCGATGTGTTTGCCGGGATCGGTGCAGCGGAAGGCTTCTCGGGAGGAGCGGTCGCACCGCAGAGCCTCTTGACCCCCGAGGCGCCGAGCCCCTCTCCGTTCACACTGGTGGACACGGCGGGCGAGTTGGTTCAGGACGACCAGCAGCCCAAGGAGCAGTAGGTCCGGAGGACTTGGACGCTTTTGTGTAGTTGGAACGTCGCGATGAGCGACACAAGGCTGTAGAGAGAATCGATGCCTACGATAAACCAATTGGTTCGCAACGGGCGCCGGAAGGTCCAGAAGAAATCCAAGGTTCGAGACCTTGACCAATGCCCCCAGCGGCGTGCGGTGTGCCTGATCGTCAAGACACAGACCCCGAAGAAGCCGAACTCCGCCTTGCGGAAGGTGGCCCGTGTTCGTCTCAGCAACGGGAAGGAGGTCACGGCGTACATCCCCGGCATCGACCACAACCTGCAGGAGCACTCGATCGTGCTGGTGCGGGGTGGACGGGTCCGGGACCTCCCCGGTGTTCGGTATCACATCGTCCGCGGGACTCTGGATTCGTCCGGCGTCGAGGGTGATAAGGAAGGTCGGGCGCGCAACCGCGGGCGCAGCAAGTACGGTGTGAAGCGGCGCAAGTAGTTGCGAGCGTCAGTTGGGTTTGGCCTAAGGAGAATGTTTCGTTGCGGACCACGGACTCGGAAGCTGTGTTTGAGAGTGCGGTAGGCAGGTCGGTTGCTGTGCATAGCGCGGGTCGCACGCTGCTCGGCGTGGCGGGTTTCTGCCTGCTGACCGCCCTCGCGGCCCAGGTTCGGATTCCCGTGCCCGGCACAGTAGTGCCCATGACGTTGCAGCTATTGGCGGTTCTGCTTGCGGGACTGATGCTCCGTCCCGGTCCGGCGGCGGGGGCGATGCTCGCGTACTTGGCGCTGGGGACGCTGGGGCTTCCCGTGTTCTGCGCTGGTTCGCTGGGTGTCATGGGTCCGACGGGCGGGTACATAGTCGGATTCGTCGGGGCCGCATGGTTGGTGAGTGTGTTCCGCGGAGACGAGTCGGCTGGGGCTGCTCGGTTGCTCGTAGCCGGGGCGATCGGCTTGATTGTCGTGTTTGCTATCGGGGTAGGTTGGCAGGTTGTGTGGTTCGGCGGCGACCTCCGGTTGGCGGTGGCGACGGGCTTCCTTCCGTTCGCCATGAAGGCGTTGGTTGAGTTGCTCCTGGCTGTGGGCGTGTGCCTGAAGCTGCGTGGACGGCGTAATCGACGGAGGGCCGTGAGCGGTATCTAGGTCCGCGTAAACTGGTTAGGTTATGTGTCGGGCTGGTCGCCCGATTGAGGTGGAACGGTCTACGGATCGGCATTAGCTATGGGTTATAAGAAATTCACGAACTCGTCGGCGCAGTTGAAACCGGACACCCGGTTCGAGAGCCTGCTCGTTTCCAAGTTCATCAACAGCATCATGTGGGACGGCCAGAAGAGTACCGCCACGCGGGTCTTCTACAACGCAATGGATATCGTCGCCAAGCGCGTGTCGGATCAATCGCCGCTCGAGGTGTTCGAGCAGGCAATCGCTCGCTGCAAGCCCAACGTGGAGGTCCGCTCCAAGCGCGTCGGCGGCAGCAACTATCAGGTGCCCATGCCGGTCAACCGCAAGCGCCAGCAGTCTCTGGCGTTTCGCTGGCTGCGTGAGGCCGCCCGGGCGAAGAAGGGGCGACCGGTCAGCCAGTCACTCGCTCAGGAGATCATGGACGCAGCGAAGGGCGAAGGGACAGCCGTGACTACCCGTGAGAACATTCACCGGATGGCTGAGGCGAACAAGGCATTCGCCCACTTCGCCTGGTAACCGCGCGTCGTGACTTTCGTGGAAGAGCCCGCCCGACTTGCCGGGTGGGCTCGCTGTGTAGCCGGAGCGCCGGTGTGCTTCGGTGGTCCGCCCGTGCTACGGCGGAGGAGTGCAGGGAATCGGTCATGAGTATCGACCTCGCTACGGTTCGCAACATCGGGATAGCCGCCCACATCGACGCCGGGAAGACCACGACGACCGAGCGCATCCTCTACTATGCGCGTAGGACTCACCGCATGGGCGAGGTCGACGCCGGCACCACTACGACCGATTTCGATGAACAGGAACAGACTCGAGGGATTACGATCTACTCAGCCGCGGTAAGCTGTCCCTGGCGCGGTCACACGATCAACCTGATAGACACGCCCGGGCACGTCGACTTCACGGCGGAGGTCGAGAGGTCTCTTCGTGTTCTCGACGGGATGGTGGCTGTCTTCGACGCCAAGGAAGGGGTCGAGGCCCAGTCCGAGACCGTCTGGCGCCAAGCAGACAAGTACGGTGTACCGCGCCTGTGTTTCATCAACAAGATGGATTGCGTAGGGGCCGACTTCGAGCGCAGCGTGGACTCGATTCGTAAGCGGCTCGGTGCCAATCCGCTTCAGCTTCAGCTTCCGATCGGGGCGGCCGGGAGTTTCGAAGGCCTCATCGATCTGGTCGAGATGAAGGCCGTCTACTACAGCCGGGAGGCACTGGGTTCGTCGTTCGAGGTACGAGAGATTCCGGATGACCTTTGCGCCGCGGCGGAACGCGGACGACACATGCTGTTGGAGACTCTTTGCGAACACTGCGACGACTTGATGGAGAAGTACGTCCATAACGAGCCGGTCGATGCGGAATCCATCCGGTCGGCCGTGCGCCGAAGCACGCTGTCCCGGACCCTCTACCCCGTTTTGTGCGGTAGTGCACTCCGCTACATCGGGGTCCAGCGAATGTTGGACGCCGTGTGCGACTATCTTCCCAGTCCTCTTGACGTTCCGCCGGTAAAAGCCGAAGACCCCACGCGGGAGGGCGTCGAGCGCGAACTCTCCGGCGACCCATCCGGTCCGGTTGCGGCGCTGGTTTTCAAGGTCGTCGCCGAAAAGCCGGTCGACCTGTACTTCCTGCGTGTCTATTCGGGCACACTCAAGCCGAACGTGCGCCTTCTCAACACGTCTACCGGGCACAAAGAGAACGTAAGCCGGATTTATCGCATGTTCGCCAAGCGACGAGACCAGCTCGACGAAGCCGTGGCCGGTGATATCGTCGCCGTCGTCGGGCCGAAGGAGGCGCTCACGGGGCAGACACTGTGCGACGCCCGACACCCCGTCATATTGGAGTCCATCACGTTCCCCGAGACGGTTATCAGCATCTCGGTAGAGCCCCGCTCCTCACGCGATCGCGACAAACTCCTCGATGCCCTAAACGCCCTCGAGCGGCAGGATCCGACGATCAGCGTCACAATCAACAGCGAGACGGGACAGACGCTGGTCTCGGGGATGGGCGAGTTGCACCTCGAGGTCGTAATGCACCGGCTGCGGACCGGGATGAACGTGGATGTCATCGTCGGAAAACCACGCGTCTCGTACAGAGAAACGGTTGAGGGGGTCGGCGAGGGCGAGGGTAGGTTCGCTCGCCAGATCGGCGGCCGAAATCACTTCGCGGTCGTTCGCCTGCGGTTGGAGCCCCTGCCGAAAGACGGTAGGGGCAAAGGGCCAACGGTGGTAAACACCGTGGGCTACGAGGCACTCGCACCGGAGTTCGCCGCCGCCGTCGAGTTGGGCATCACCGGGGCAGCCCAAAGCGGTACGCTGGGCGGATACCCCGTGATCGACTGGAAGGCGACTATCATCGGGGCCAGGCAACATCAGACGGAGAGCTCGGAGACGGCGTTCGAGAGCGCGGCCCACGTCGCCTTTCACAACGCTTTGAACGCTGCGGGGCCCGTGCTTCTCCAGCCGATCATGGACGTCGAGGTCGTGACCTCCGAGGAGTATCTCGGGGCGATCATGGCCGACCTCAACGCCCGGAAAGCCCTGGTTCGGAATACCTCGGCCCGTGGCCAGGCCCGGGTGATCTCCGCTGAGGTATCGCTGGCGCAGATGTTCGGCTACGTCACCAAGCTCCGAAGCCTCTCCCAAGGTCGCGCCACGTCGTCAATGACCCCGGCACACTATGCACCCGTCCCGGCGGCCGAGGCCAAGGCCCTGGTCGGGTGACGTACATTCGATGTGGGCGCACGAACGTCAGTGGTGCCATAGTTTATCGGGCGACGCTGTCCGTTGCGGAGGGCCGAACACGACGGTTGGAGACGCATCTCGCGCGGAAGGAGGTTGCCGTCGCCGAGTCCAGCGGCAATCAGAAGCGCGGAAGTTGCCTGGGAATTGGTGTTGACAGCATGTTCCGGAGGCGTATGCTAACGGGTCTGTCGCTATCTTGAGGATAGCGGCTGACTAAGCTCCTGATGGAAGGGTTGACGACGCGTGAGCGCAAAGAACCGAATCCGCATTCGCATGGAAGCGTATGATCACCGAGCGTTGGACGCGTCGGCGCAAGAGATCGTTGAGCACGCGAAGAGGACCAGTGCCAAGGTGCACGGTCCGATTCCACTGCCCACGCGGATCGAGCGCTACACGGTGCTTCGCGGTCCCCACATTGACAAGAAATCGCGAGAGCAGTTTGAGATGCGGACGCACAAGCGCATTATCGACATCAGCGAGCCGACGGCGCGGACGGTCGAGGCGATTAACCGCATCCAGGTGCCCGCCGGTGTGTTCGTGAAGATCAAGACATAGCGAGTGGGCTTCTTTGACGGTTTGGCTCCGGGCTCTTTCTCGGGCTCGGTAACGTGTCCTCTCGGTTTAGACAGTTAACTACGTGTGAGTTTGATCGCACGTGTTGGGAATGGAGCGATCTCGTTCGAGGTGCTCTCGGCGAGACTGGGATTTCCGTATGGCGGCAGGACTGCTGGGAACCAAGATCGGTATGACGCGCGTTCTGGGCGAGCGCGGCGTGATGGAGACGGTGACGGTCGTCAAGGCCGGACCGTGTGTGGTCCTGCAGGTCAAGCGAAACGAGAGCGATGGATACGACGCGATCCAGCTGGGTTTCGGCGACGCCAAGCCGCATCGATCGACAAAGCCGATGATCGGCCACGCGGCCAAGGCGGGTGCCGGTCCCAAGCGGGTAGTCCGTGAGATCAGGCTCTTGGAACCGGCCGAGGTTTCGCCGGGCGACGTAATAACGGTCGAGCAGTTCACCCAGGAGTCGGTTGGGCACGTTGATGTCACCGGCATCACCAAGGGCAAGGGCTTTGCCGGCGGTATGAAGCGCCACGGTTTCGGGGGTTTGTGCGCGTCGCACGGAACGGAGCGGAAGCATCGTTCTCCGGGCGGCATCGGGTCGCACGCTCCCGGTGGTACCGGCCGTGGGATCAAGAAGGGCAAGCATATGGCAGGGCATATGGGCAGTGTTCGCCGTACCTCAAGCTCGCTTAGGCTGATCAAGGTGGACGCCGAACACGACCTGATGGTGATCAGAGGTAGTATTCCCGGGCCAAACGGATCGTTGGTTATGATTCGCCAGTCCAAGAAGAAGGGATAGTTTCTGTTGTTGGCGGTTCCGGTATTCAACATGAAGGGCGAGCAGGCGGGCGAGGTCGAAATCGACCCCGAGTGTCTCGGCGGACTGGTTCGTCCGCGCCTCATCAAACAGGCCATCGTTGCCTACCTGGACCATCAACGGCAAGACAGTGCGCGCACCAAACGTCGAAGCGACGTCGAGGGGTCGACTCGCAAGCTCTACCGCCAGAAGGGAACCGGAAACGCCCGGGCCGGAGCGATCAGGACACCGATCCGACGCGGCGGCGGAAGGACCTTCGGGAAGCGAGGCCCCAGGGCGTTCAAGGGATTTCCGAAAAAGATGCGCCGCTTGGCCTGCTACAGCGCGATCCTCGCCAAGATCCAGGCGAACGAGGTGATGATTCTGGAAGAGCTGGATTGCCCCGAACCGAAGACCAAGGTGTTCGCGACGATGCTTGCCGCCCTGGGCGTCAAGCGGGGGTGCCTAGTCGCCATGCATCAGGCGAACGAGAACGCCTATCGGTCCGGGCGGAACTTGGCTAATACGGACATCCGCGTAGTTGACGATCTGAACGCCTACGAGGTGTTGCGTCGGCCGTGCTTGATTTTCACGAAGCCGGCGTTCGAGCGCCTAAGTGGCGGCGGTGTCGCGAACGAAGGGAAGTAGGGGCGAGCGGTCGCGATGGATATTTATCACGTAATCAAGCGACCGCTGGTGACGGAAAAGGGTACGCACCAGGCTTCGCTGTCGCAGGGGGCGTCGCGAACACGGCCGGCCCGCGGCGGGTCGTATGCCTTCGAGGTTCACCGCAACGCTTCGAAGCCGACGATCAAGCAGGCGATCGAGAAGATCTACAACGTGAGGGTTCTTTCCGTCCGCACGGCGATGCGTAAAGGCAAGGCTCGCCGGGTGCGATACAAGACGGGAAAGACGGCGGACTGGAAAAAGGCGGTGGTGGTGCTGCATGCGGACCACCACATCGATCTGTTCTAGAGACTCAAGGGAGTGACGGCGAGGGGTTTCGCGGTCGGGTTGTCCGCGACGAGTCAGCAATAAGATGGGTATCAGGAAGTACAAGCCAACCTCGCCCGGCCGGCGACGTTCCACTGTGAACGACTTCGCCGAGTTGACCGACAAGAACAAGCGTCCCGAGAAGGCGTTGTGTGAGAGACTGCGCAAGCACGGCGGACGAAATCATCATGGGCGCATTACGGCACGCCACCGTGGTGGCGGAGCGCGGCGGATTTACCGCCACATCGACTTCCAGCGTAACAAAGACGGAGTGGTGGGGGCGGTCAAGGCGGTCGAGTACGACCCCAATCGAACCTGTCACATCGCCCTAGTCGAGTACGAGGACGGAGAGAAGCGTTACATCCTCGCACCGGCGGGGTTGACGGCCGGCGATACCGTCGAGAGCGGGCAGACCGTCGAGCCGAAAGTCGGTAACGCCATGCCCCTCAAGAACATGCCGCCCGGGCTGGACGTTCATAACGTCGAAATGAACGTCGGACAGGGAGGTAAGCTGGTCCGAAGCGCCGGGGCATCGGCAAGGCTTTTGTCCCGCGGAGACGAGTGGGCGATACTGATTCTTCCCTCGGGCGAGATGCGCGAGGTACGCTCGGAATGTCGTGCGACGATAGGCCAAGTAGGCAACGTCGAGCATCAGAATATTCGATGGGGAAAGGCCGGACGAACGCGCCACCGCGGGCGTCGGCCGCACGTTCGCGGTACGGCGAAGAACCCCGTCTCACACCCGCTGGGTGGTGGTGAAGGGCGGAGCGGTGGCGGACGCCACCCCTGCAGCCCGACGGGAAAACTCGCGAAGGGCGGCAGGACCCGGGCGCCGAACAAGGTGTCGAACTCCCGGATACTCCGTCGTCGCAAGAGCAGACGCTACGGGCAGCTACCGGTGCCCAAGCGGTAAGGGACTGTTTCGAATGGGCGGGGCTGGACGTCCCGCTGGAAAAGACTGGAACGCTACGGTGACCCGGCGGTGACGCCGGTTGCGTCACCGCGAGGGCTACGATGTCGCGCTCACAGAAGAAAGGTCCCTTCGTCGACGAGAAGCTATTCCGGAAGGTGATGCTCCTGAAGGAAAGCGGTCAGAGCATGGTCCTTCGTACGTGGTCGCGGCGCTGCACGATCGTTCCGGAGTTCATCGGACAGCGCTTCGAGGTCCACAACGGTAAGGTTTTCCACTCGGTCTACGTGAGCGAGGATATGGTCGGGCACAAGCTTGGTGAGTTCAGCCCGACGCGTACCTTCCGTGGGCACGGCAGTGGGAGGAAATCGCGGTAGGTGTGTCGGACAGCGGTTTGCTTGGAGTGATATAGACGGTGTCGGCGGCTGAGAACACGGTTAAGGAATGGACGGCGAAGCATCGCTTCGCCCGCATCGCCCCTCGAAAGGCGAGGCTGCTGATCGACGTGATCCGCGGTCGTCGTTGTGACGAGGCCGTGGAGCAGCTCCGCTTCAACACCCGGCGGAGCGCCCGGCTGATTCAGGATGTGTTGAAGTCGGCCATGGTCAGCGCGGACGAGCAAGAGGCCGATATGGGGAGGCTGTTCGTCAAGGTCGCTCGGATTGACGGCGGTCCGTACTACCGCCGCTGGCGCCCCAAGGATCGCGGGCGGGCCCATCCGATCGCGAAGAGAACCAGTCACATAGTCGTAACTGTTGCAGAGGGATGAGGTAAGCCGAGCGGGTTCGAATAGAAGTCGCGGGTTTTAGCTGGAGTCGTAAGTGGGCCAGAAAGTCAACCCGATCGGGTTTCGTATCGGTATCACCGAGGAGTGGCGGTCGCGGTGGTTTGCGCCCAAGGCGGCGTTCGCCGAGTTCCTGATCGAGGACCAGCGAATCCGCCGGTACATAGATGACAGGCTCAACAAGCAGCCGCCCTACGCAGCCGTCGCGAAGGTGGAGATCGAGAGGACTCGAAACGAAGTCAAGGTGTTGTTGCACACCGCCCGCCCGGGACTGGTGATTGGTCCTAAGGGTGCAGAGGTCGACAAGCTGAAGGAAGCGCTCGAGAACCTGGTGGATCGCAACATCAACCTGAATATCGTGGAGATCAAGGTTCCCGACGGTAACGCGAAGCTGGTGGCCGAAGCTGTTTCGGAACAGCTCAAGAAGCGAGCGGGTTTCCGGCGGGTGATGAAAATGCGGATCGAATCCGTAATGGCCACCGGAGCCAAGGGCGTGAAGATCATGTGCGCGGGGCGCCTCGGCGGGGCGGAGATGGCTCGTCGGGAGACCCAGTTACGCGGGTCGATTCCGCTGCACACACTGCAAGCCCACGTCGATTATGGCAAAGCGGTTTGCCGGACGAAGTACGGCACGATCGGCGTGAAGGTCTGGCTGTATCACGGTCGGTACGGCGAAGAGGTGGTGCTCGAGGATACCTCTTACCGCGGGCGTGGACGTGAGGGTCGACGAGGGAAGAGGGGTTAGACGACCGGTCGCGGGTCGCGGCTGACAGTCGTTACGGAGTTTGCGGAGTTTTTTTGATGGCCTTGATGCCCAAGCGAGTCAAGTGGCGTAAAAGCCAGCGGGGTAAGGTGCGCGGCACCGCCGGCAGGGGCAACACCGTGGCCTTCGGCGAGTTTGGGTTGCAGTGCTTGGAGTCGGGTTGGGTGACCGCTCGACAGATCGAGGCGGGTCGTGTGGCCGCCACGCACTACCTTCACCGTGAAGGTCAGGTGTACGTGCGGCTGTTTCCTCACAAGCCCGTGTCGTCCAAGCCGCTCGAAACGCGAATGGGCAAGGGCAAGGGCGATCCGGCGTTTTGGGTCGCCACGGTACGTGAGGGGGGGATGCTCTTCGAGATCGGCGGAGTCGAGGAAGACGTCGCCAGAGAGGCGCTGGTGCGTGTGGCACATAAGCTTCCCTATAGGTGTCGATTCGTAAGGCGGCGCCACGGTCTGTAGCCGGCGGGGCGAGTGAGGTCTGCGGGATGAAGATTGTCGAGATTCGGGAAATGAAGACTCCGGAGTTGCACGCGGAGTTGGATCGTATCCGGCGACACCTTTTTGACCTGCGTGCCCAGGCTGTGACGGAGAAGCTCGAAAACCCGCACCAGTTGAAGGCCGTTCGCCACGACATTGCGAGGGTCCTGACGACCCTTCGTGAGAGAGGCGAGACGGGAATTGAGGAACAACAGTACCACCTGGAGTCATCCGCTACCCACCGCAAGGGCGGTTGAGGTTTACCGCCGGCGGACCGGCGGCAACGGGTGTGTTGACGAGGTTATCGTGCGATCATGACGAGTGTGCCTCAGACAACCGTGACGAAGGCGAAGCGAGGCAAGCGCGATTGCCGCACGGGAAAAGTCGTGTCGGACAAAGGCGAGAAGACGATCCGTGTCCGGTTCGACTTCTTGGTGCGGCACCCGAAGTATGGCAAGTACTATCGGCGGTCGACCACTTTACACACCCACGACGAGAAGAACGAAGCTCGAGTGGGTGACGTTGTCGAGGTGGTTGCCTGTCGACGACTTTCGAAGACGAAGTGCTGGCGATTGAGCCGCATCTTGCGCCGAGTGAGTGGCAACTAAGTTAGTGGCAACTAAGTGAGTGACAACTGGATGGGAGCGAGTAGGGACGGGCTGACTGCGGCGGTCGCCTGGCCAACCGGGACAGCGACATGATCCAGATGCAGACGATGGTGGACGTGTGTGACAACACCGGGGCGAAGGCCGCGATGGTGTTCAACGTCTACAAGGGCAGCACCTCCCGGAGCGGCAAGCGCCGCCTGAAGGTCGCCGGGATCGGTGACATCGTCATCGTGGCTGTCAAGAAGGCCTTGCCCAACAGCGAGTTCACCGGCGGCACCGATCGCAAGGACCGGTCCAAGAGACGAAAAGCAAAGGCCGTGGTGGTCAGGACCCGTGCCCCGATGCGCCGTCCCGACGGCAGCTACGTTCGCTTCGACAGCAACGCGGTCGTATTGCTCGACGAGAAAAACGAACCGCGAGGAACGCGAATCTTCGGGGCGGTCGCCCGCGAGCTTCGCGAGAAGAATTTTATGAAGATTGTATCCTTGGCGGAGGAGGTCGTCTGAGGCGACTTTGGACTCCCCGGCAAAGGGCGGATGCACGGCGGATAGTAACATGGCGTTGCACATTCGAAAAAACGACATGGTTGAGGTGATCACCGGCGACCATCGCGGAGCCAAGGGTAAGATCCTCCGCGTGGATCGGAAGCGTGGCCAGGTCGTCGTCGAGGGTGTGAACATGGTGTATCGCCACGTTCGTCCGACGCGAAGGAACCCACAGGGCGGACGTGTGCAAAAGGAAGCCGCGATCCATATTTCGAATGTGTTGCCGTACGATTCGAGCGCGGGCAAGAGTCTGCGGATCCACTTCGAGGTGGATCGGGATGCGCACGGAGCTATCACGAGCAAGCGACGTGTAAGCACGGCCGGAACGACCGTGCACACGTTGACGAGGGCGGAACGCCTGACGGAAAAGTAGATCCGCCGGTCTAGCGGTGGAGCGGGACGGTTACTCATGGCCCGGTTGTTGGAACGCTATAGAGACGAAATCAAGCCGGAGTTGCAGTCCGCGCTTGGGCTCAAGAACCCCATGGCGGTCCCGGCGCTCGAAAAGGTCGTGGTCGTGATGGGGACCGGTTCGCCGACGGTGGACAAGAAACGTCTGCCGGCCGCCGTGGAGGACCTGGGCAGGATCACGGGCCAAAAGCCGCAGATTCGGCGGGCGGCTCGCGCGGTCTCGAACTTCAAGACCCGCAAAGGGATGGACATCGGCTGCCGGGTGACGCTGCGTGGCAAGCGAATGTACGAGTTCGTGGACCGCTTGTTTAACGCCGCGATTCCACGACTTCGTGACTTTCGGGGTCTGAATCCGCGGAGTTTTGACGGCCGAGGGAACTACTCGATGGGCGTGCCCGACCAGTCGGTCTTTTGCGAGATCGATCTGGGCAAGATGGTTTACAGCCAGGGGATGCACATTACGTTTGTGACAAGTGCCGAGAACGATACGCACGCTCGGGCGCTCTTGACCCGGCTGGGCATGCCGTTGCGAGAAGGCGAGGACGAAGACAACTAATGGCCACGAAGGCTTGGATCAACAAAGCGAAGGCCCCGCCGAAGTTCGCATGCCGGAAGGTGCGCCGTTGCCAGTTGTGCGGGCGGTCGCGGGCGGTCTATCGCAAGTTTCAGGTGTGTAGGATTTGTTTCAGGGAACTCGCCCTCGAGGGACTTATTCCGGGCGTGCGCAAGGCAAGCTGGTAGACAGGCTGTTACCGACATGAACTACAGGGAAGATCGTTGCGATGTGGTCTGATCCAATTGCGGATATGTTGACCCGTGTCCGGAACGCCTTGCACGTGCGGCGCAAGCAGGTGAGTATCCCGGCCTCGAAGATGAAAGCGGGGATTGCCCGGGTTCTCAAGGAGGAGGGGTACATAGAGGGATACGATTTGATCGAGGATACCAAGCAGGGGATCCTCCGAATCGATTTGAAGTACGGACCGCGCGGTGAGACGGTGTTGCACAATCTGAAGCGCGTCTCACGAGGCGGTTGCAGGGTCTATCGTGGGGTCGCCGATCTGCCGCGCGTGCTCGATGGGCTGGGTGTGGCGATTGTCTCCACGCCGCAGGGGGTTCTGAGCGACCGGGTGTGCCGAGAGCGCAAGATCGGCGGCGAGCTTCTCTGCACCGTGTATTGAGAAGGTGGGGCGAAGGGAGCCCGTCGGATCGAACGGGTGTCTGGTTAGGAAGGTTGAATGTCGCGAATCGGAAAACAACCAGTGCCAATTCCCGCCGGAGTTACGGTCCAGGTGGCCGGCGGCGAGGTTTCGGTGTCGGGGCCCAAGGGCTCGAATTCGTGGCGCTATCCCTCTAACGCCGGTGTGACCCTGGATGAGACCGCTAAGTGCGTGAACGTGACCCGGTTGGACGACAGCAAGCAAGCCCGAGCCAACCATGGGCTGACTCGGGCGCTGATCGCCAACATGGTGAAAGGTGTCTTTGAGGGGTTCGAGAGACGGCTCCAGATTTACGGAACCGGATATAACTGCAAGCTGGCAGGACGCACCCTCCATCTGAACGTCGGGTTTACGGGACGGCGTCGTGGTTTGGGGTCGCAGTTCGAGCTGACTGTTCCCGACGGCCTGGAAATCGTGGTCGAAAGAGAGGCCGCCCGCGGGGAGACCGATCCCGCGCAACTGGTTGTCCGGGGGTTCGACAAGCAGCTTGTTGGTCAGTTCGCTGCGGAGATTCACTCGCTGCGCAAGACGGAGCCGTACAAAGGCAAGGGCATCCGCTACGAAGGCGAGCACATAAAGCGAAAGCAGGGCAAGGCGCTGACGAGTACGGCGTAGGCCGCAAGAGCTACGGCTCGCTAAACGGTGCGGGCCGACGATAGATCGAAATGAAGTCCAACGAATTGAAAATACTGCGACGCGCTCGACGTAAACGCGTAATCCGAAAGCGCGTGAATGGAACGGCCCAGCGGCCGCGGCTTACGGTATTCCGTAGTCTGAAGAATATCTATGCCCAACTCATTGACGATGACGCCGGTGTGACTATCTGCCAAGCGAGTACGCGCGATCGTGACTTGCGGGAGCAGACTAAGGACGGTGGCAATGTCGCGGCGGCGAAGGTCGTGGGCACGATTCTCGGAGAGCGGGCTCGGGCGCAGAAGGTGGACAGCGCTTGCTTCGACCGCAACGGATTCCGCTACCACGGACGACTGAAGGCGCTGGCCGAGGCGGCGCGCGAGGCAGGACTTAAGCTATAGGATTCCTTGGAAGCTGGGTGACAGATACGCTATGGATGAGCCCGAGACTACACCGACGCCGCCTGATTCCGTAAAGCCCGATGGGCCGGCCGGTGAGCCTAAGGAAATCGCGCCGGAAACTACCGCCCCTTCCCCGGCGCCGGAAACCACCGCGCCTTCCAGGGAGCCAGAGGCCGCGGCACCTACGCCCGCCGCACCGGAACCAGCGGCACCTCGACCGGCCGCACCGGCGCCACGAAGACCGGCGCAGCGCCCTCCGATGGGGGCGAGGCGTCGCGGACCATCCGGTCCCCGCGGACGAAACGGGCCGGCGGATTCTGAAGAGGACGGCATCGGTGAGGTCGTGGTCAAGATCAACCGCTGCGCAACAGTGGTAAAGGGTGGACGACGGTTCAGCTTCGGGGCCCTGGTGGTAGTGGGAGATCGTAAGGGGCGAGTGGGTATCGGCTACGGCAAGTCGAAGGAAGTCCCTTCGGCTGTGGAAAAGGGCAAGAAAATAGCGACTCGGGCGATGGTCCCGATCAAGCTCGCCGGCGGAACTCTGCCGCACAGGGTAATCGGGCGGTACGGAGCCAGCCGCATCGTGATGGTGCCGGCAAGCCCGGGTACCGGCGTAATCGCCGGCGCCAGCGTGCGAGCTGTTTTGGAACTGGCCGGCGTGCACGACATTCTGACCAAGAGCTACGGTTCCAACAGTCCAAAGAACCTGGTGCAGGCGACGCTGAAAGGACTGACCTCAATGCTGAGCCCTGAAAACGTGGAACGCCTACGCGGCGTATCTCTTGCGGGATAGCAAAACGACATGGACCTCTCAGAGATGACGAAGTTGGCCGGGTCCGATCGGCGTGGAAGGCGCGTCGGTCGCGGTGAGGGCTCCGGTTGGGGCAAGACCTCGGGCCGCGGCGCCAACGGTTGTGGGCAGCGAGCTGGTTGGAGCCAACGCGGGATGGCAGAGGGCGGGCAAATGCCCACCTTCAGGCGGATTCCGAAGCGAGGGTTCAACAATGCTCGGTTCACGACGCGGTACAGCATTGTGAACGTTGCATCGCTCGAAGAGAAGTACGAGGCCAACGGTCACGTGACGCCACAGTCGCTACATGAGGCGGGCTTGATTCGCAACGTCCGAATGCCCGTGAAGGTCCTGGGACAGGGCGAGCTGACCAAGAAACTGACCGTGGACGCGGCCAAGTTCAGTAAATCCGCGGTGGAGAAAATCGCCGCTGCCGGAGGCGAATCCCGAGTGGTTTAGGGTTGCGCCCGTGGCATCACGGCCGGACCTGAGTCTCGAACTGATATGTTTTCGACGCTATTGAATATCTTCAAGATTCCCGAGCTGCGGAACAAGATTCTGTTTACATTCGGCATGTTGGCGGCGTATCGGATCGGTTTCGTCGTGCCCGTGCCGGGTGTGGATCAGGTGGCGATGGGTGCCCGCACTCCTGCGGGCGGGGGCGGACTCGGTGACCTGGTGAGCACGTTCGAGTTGTTCACCGGTGGCAACCTCTCACAGAGCACGATCTTCGGGCTGGGCATAATGCCCTATATATCGGCGTCGATCATCTTCCAGATTCTGGTCACGGTGGTTCCGGCGCTCGAGAAGCTCCAGCAGGAGGGCGAGAGCGGACGCAAG